>NZ_VRVF01000058.1:0-32474 GCF_008040045.1 Methylobacterium sp. WL8
TCATCGTCGGCATCTCGGGCGGCGAGTTCGGCGTGCAGTGCCACGTGACCGCCTACGACGCCAAGACCGGCAAGAAGGTCTGGCGCGGCTACTCGATCGGCCCGGACGACCAGATGCTGGTCGACCCGGAGAAGACCACCTACCTCGGCAAGCCGGTCGGCAAGGATAGCTCGACCAAGACCTGGGAAGGCGACCAGTGGAAGACCGGCGGCGGCTGCACCTGGGGCTGGTTCTCCTACGACCCCAAGCTCGACCTGATGTACTACGGCTCGGGCAACCCCTCGACCTGGAACCCCAAGCAGCGTCCGGGCGACAACCGCTGGTCGATGACGGTGTGGGCGCGTAACCCGGACACGGGCGTGGCCAAGTGGGTCTACCAGATGACCCCGCACGACGAGTGGGACTACGACGGCATCAACGAGATGATCCTCACCGACCAGAAGGTCGGCGGTAAGGACACCCCGCTGCTGACCCACTTCGACCGCAACGGCTTCGGCTACACCCTGAACCGCGCCACCGGCGAACTCCTCGTCGCCGAGAAGTTCGACCCGGTCGTCAACTGGGCCTCCAAAGTCGACATGGACAAGGGTTCCAAGACCTACGGGCGCCCGCTGGTCCTGTCGAAGTACTCCACCGAGCAGAACGGTGAAGATACCAACTCCAAGGGTATCTGCCCGGCGGCCCTCGGCACCAAGGACCAGCAGCCTGCTGCGTTCTCGCCGAAGACCAACCTGTTTTACGTGCCGACCAACCACGTCTGCATGGACTACGAGCCGTTCCGGGTGACCTACACCCCGGGCCAGCCCTACGTCGGTGCGACCCTGTCGATGTACCCCGCGCCGAACAGCCATGGCGGCATGGGCAACTTCATCGCCTGGGACGGCGTCGAGGGTAAGATCAAGTGGTCGAACCCCGAGCAGTTCTCGGTCTGGTCGGGGGCGCTCGCCACCGCCGGCGACGTGGTCTTCTACGGCACGCTCGAAGGCTACCTGAAGGCCGTCGACTCCAAGACGGGTAAGGAACTGTACAAGTTCAAGACCCCGTCGGGTATCATTGGCAACGTGATGACCTACCAGCACAAGGGCAAGCAGTACGTCGGCATCCTGTCGGGTGTCGGTGGCTGGGCCGGCATCGGCCTCGCGGCCGGCCTGACCGACCCGAACGCCGGCCTCGGCGCGGTGGGTGGTTACGCCGCCCTCTCGAGCTACACCAACCTCGGTGGCCAGCTCACCGTCTTCGCCCTGCCGAACTAATCGGTCGCACGAAACGGCTTGAAATGAGTGCCGGCGCGGGTTTCCGCGCCGGCATTCTTATGATTAGAATGCCCTTCAAGAAGGCCGCGAAAGGCCGCCTGAGAGCGGCATGACCTTCAGGTCTCAGGGAGATTACAGCGTTGCATTACCTCAGCAAATCCGTCATGCGGCCGTTCCTGGCCGCCCTCGCCCTAGCGTCCATTTCGATGGTCGCCGTACATGCTGAGGATGCCAAGCCCGCCGATCCCGCCCTCGCCAACTCGCTGAACACCGCCGACAATTCGGCCGAGCCCGACGACAAGCTCCTGAAGAAGGACGCCGCAGTGAAGGTCGAAGAGGGCAAGTACTTCGACGCCGAAGGTCACCCGACCTTTCACATCACCGATGCCGGCAAGAAGTTCGACTGGTACACCTACTCCGGGTACCGCCGCTATCATGCCGAGTGCCACGTCTGCCACGGCCCGGACGGCATGGGCTCGACCTATGCGCCGGCTCTGAAGGACTCCCTCAAGCACCTCTCCTACGAGGAGTTCATCGGCATCCTCGCCGGCGGCAAGCAGGACGTGAGCTCTTCGGACCAGAAGGTCATGCCGGCTTTCGGCGACAACAAGAACGTCATGTGCTACTCGGACGACCTCTACGTCTACCTGAAGGCCCGCGCCTCCGGCGCCATGGGCCGCGTCCGCCCGGGCGACAAGGAAGACAAGCCTGAGGCCGCCAAGAAGGCCGAGAAGGAGTGCATGGGCGGCTGATGCGCCGCGCACGCACCCATGCCGCCATGGCGCTCGCGCTCCTGCCGTTCCTGGCAGGCGCGCGGGTGGCTGATGCGCAGCATCTCCCCGACCTCGTCACCGCAGACGTCCTTCGCGTCTGCGGCGATCCAGGCAACATGCCATTCTCCGAACGCAAGGAAGACGGCTTCGAAAACCGCATCGCGGGCATCATCGCCGACGAGCTCAAGGTCAAGGTCCGCTATTACTGGCTGACGCAGGGTCCCGGTTTCGTCCGTAACACCCTCGGCACCGGCCTGTGCGACCTGATCGTGGGGTCGGCCCTCGGTAGCGAGGGCGTGCAGAACACCAACCCGTACTACCGTTCGTCCTACACGCTCCTCGTCAAGAAGGGTGACCTCGCCGGGGTGTCCGGGCTCGACGATCCCAAGCTCAAGGGCAAGCGCATCGGCGTGATCGCCGGGACGCCGCCTGTGAACCGGATGGGCGATCTTGGCCTGATCTCGACCATGAAGGCCTACGCGCCCTACCAGCTCGATCCGTCACGCAAGAACCAGACAGTGGGCGCCGAGATCGTCTCCGACCTCGCGGCCGGACAGATCGACGCCGCCGTACTGTGGGGGCCGTCCGCCGGGTGGCTGGCCAAGCAGAGCGGCACGGCGATGGACGTGATCCCGCTCCTGAAGGAGCCCGACCGGCCACCGATGAGCTACCGCATCGCGATGGCCGTGCGGATCGGCGAGAACGACTGGAAGCGCTCGCTGAACACGATCCTGCGCAAGCGCCGGGCCGACATCGAAAAGGTGCTTCGCGACTTCGACGTGCCCCTACTGGACGAAGAAGAGAACAAGCTTCTCGCGCCCGAAGAGCACTGAGAAGAGGGCCGACGCGTAGTTCGTTACCAAACGGGCGCGAAACGACGAAGGATCGGGCGAAAGCCCGGCCCTTCGTCGTTTCGCGCCAGCGTCAGTTCCGCTGGATGCCGCTTCGGTCGAGCTTGGCCAGCGCCTCCGAGACCGTCTCACCGCCGATGACGAGATCGGGGGCGATCTCGGCCAGCGGCACAAGCACGAAGGCGCGCTCGCGGACGTAGCGGTGCGGCAGGACGAGGCGTTCGTCCGAGACCGCAGCCCCGGCATAGTGCAGCACGTCGATATCGATCACCCGCGGTCCCCAACGGCGCTCACGAATGCGGCCGAGGTCGCGCTCGACGCCGAGGCAGGCATCGAGCAGGGCATGGGGGTCTAGGTCGGTCTCGATCGCGAGCGCACCGTTCAGGAACCAGTCCTGATCGGTCTCGCCCCAGGGCGGGGTCCGGTAGTCGGCCGACCGCGCGACGACCCGGAGGCCAGGCACCCCGGCGAGCCCCTCCACGGCTGCAGCCAAGTGTGCAGCCTTGTCGCCGATGTTGCTGCCGAGGCCGAGATAGGCGCGTGTCATGCCCGCGCCTCTTGCCGGCGGGTGATCACCACCGCCACTCCGTCGAGGACCGCCGGCACCGGTGCGCTCGGCTTGTCGATCCGCACGGTGATCGTGTCGATAGCGGTAAAGCGTTCCAGGATCTCGGCGGCGATGGCTTCGGCCAGGGCTTCGATCAGGTCGAAGCGCCGCTCGGTTGCGATCGCGACCGCGATCGCCGTGAGGTCGGCGTAGCTCACGGTTCGCGTCACGTCGTCGGAGCGCCCGGCGGGTCCGAGATCGAGGCCGACGTCGAGCGACAGGTAGAAGCGCTGGCCAAGGCGCGTCTCCTCCGGCAGGACGCCGTGGTGGGCGAAGACTGCGATGCGCTCGACGAGGATGCGGTCGCTCATCGACGGTCTCCCGGGCGCAGCACCGCGTCGACCACGCGCATCGCGTCGACATGGGCAGCCACGTCGTGGACCCGGACGATGTCGGCCCCCAGCGTGGCCGCCAAGGCATGCGCCGCGAGCGAGCCGTGGAGCCGGTCGGCCGGCGCGGTCTCGCGATCGTGCAGCCGCCCGAGCAGCGACTTTCGCGAGACGCCGACGAGGACGGGGAAGCCGAGCGCGCGGATCTCGGGCAGGCGCCGCAGCGCTTCCAGATGCTGCTCCCAGCTCTTGCCGAAACCGATGCCCGGATCGAGCACGATGTCGCCGTCGGGGATGCCGGCGCGGCGGGCGATGCCGAGCGAGACCTCGAAGAAGCGCAGCATGTCGGCGACGATGTCGAGGCCGGGATCGATCGTCTCGCGGTTGTGCATGATCATCACCGGCGCGCCGTGGTCGGCGGCGACGTGGGCGATGTCGGGCTCGCGCTGCAGGCCCCAGACGTCGTTGACGAGGCGGGCACCGGCTGCGAGCGCGCACTCGGCCGTGGACGCCTTGTAGGTGTCGATCGAGATCGGCACGGAGAGTCGGTTCGCCAACGCCCGGATCGCGGGCAGGACGCGTGCCTGCTCCTCGTCGGCCGGCACCGGGACGTGTCCGGGACGAGTCGACTCGCCACCGATGTCGACCAGCGCGGCACCCTCGGCAGCAAGCGCGTCGGCTTGCCGGCACGCGGCCTCCTCGTCGACGAAGCGGCCGCCATCCGAGAACGAATCGGGCGTGACGTTGAGGATGCCCATCACGAGGGTCCGCCGGCCGAGATCCGGCAGCAGGTCGGCGAGGGCGGCGGGTCGATGGCTCAAGGGGCGTCGCTTCTCAAGGGTCTGCGCGGGCCGCTCCCGCGGGGTCGATGTGGCCGGTTTTTCGAAGCGAAGCAACGGCGCCCGTCGCGTACGAAAAAGGCCGCCCGGAGCGGAGCGGCCTTTCGAACGTTCGTGGCGGACGGCGCCGTCTCAGCCGCGGTAGCAGCGGATCTCGGCCTCGGCCTGGGCGCGGCGGAGGTCGGCGACCTTGTCGTCGAACACCTTCGTCGACTTGAACTCGTTCGAGCGGGCGCCAACGCCCTGGCGCATCGACAGCACCGTGCTCGCCTGCACGTACTTGTCGTAGGAGAGGATCGCGGCGAGCTGATCGACCGAGCAGGTGCAGCGCTGCATCGCCTCGCGGGTCTGGCCGTTGGCGGCCATGCACCCGAACACGTAGTCGACGCGGGCGTCGGTCGGATAGTCGTTCTCGGCCTCTGCCGCGGCGACGGGGATCGCCAGCATCGCCAGCGCGACCCCGGACAGGGCGAAGCCCTCAACCAGCTTTCTGATCATAGCTCAGCCGCTCCTCCAAGAGTTCGCCGCCCTCGGTATTCTTCGATTGCGCCTCGATCGAGATGATCTCGCCGGGCACCTCGGGCGAGGTGACGAAGGTGTAGGTCATGTTGTCCATGCCGCGCATGCGCTGGGCGAGCGCGTCGCCGGCGAAGGGCTTGGTCACCACTTGCCAGGCGTCGACCGTGCGGCCCTTGTAATCGACCTTGATCGGCGTGACGGTGGCGCCGTCGCGCAGCCCCTTGCGGATTGCGAGCTTGAGGTAGCGCGGGTTGGCCTGCAGCACCCGGGCGAGGTTGGTCAGGTGGTTCTCAAGGAACAGCGGGATCACCGGATTGCCGGGCATGTCCTCGAACGGGCCGGCCGGGAACCGGTTCGTACCCGAGAACATCTCGACGCCGATGTTGCGGCCGTCCCCGCCCTTGCCGGGCTCGAGGGTGAGCTTGATCGTGTCGTCGAGGGGCGGCCCGAACGGCCCCTTCGCGATGCCGGAGCGGCGCAGGTAGTCGTAGGTGAGGGTGGTGCCGGCGGCAGCGTTCTTGAGCTGGGGCTGCTCGAACAGCAGGTCGGCCGCGCTCGGGATCGCGCTCGCGTTCGCCTTCTCGGGCGCTGCGGCAGGGGCAACGGGCGATGCGGCGGGGGCAGGGGGCGCCGCCTCGACGGCCAGCGCCGGAGCGACGGCGAGCAGGGTTGCGGCGATGACGAAACACTTCACGAGAGGGCGTCCTCCTTGTTGGGCGCCGGGATGTTGGCCCCGATCGTCCGGTAGGTGTAGTCGGGCGGGGTCTCCGCCGCCTCCTCGACGGCCAGCGCCCGCACCTTGGCATGTAGCGGCGAGAGCGAGCAGGCCGGGTCGGTCGCCGCCGCATCGCCAGCCAGCGCCAGCGCCTGACAGCGGCAACCGCCCCAATCCTTCTCGCGCCGGTCGCAGGAGCGGCAGGGCTCCTGCATCCAGTCTGTGCCGCGATAGGCAGTGAAGGCCGGCGAGTTCGCCCAGATGTCGCCGAGGGAATGCTCGGTCACGTGCCAAAACTCGAGGTGGCTGATCGTCTCGGCCGCATGGCACGGCAGCACCTTGCCCTGCGGCGTCACGTTGATGAGCTTGCGGCCCCAGCCGCCGGCGCAGGCCTTCGGGTACTTCGCGTAGTAGTCTGGCACGACGAGGTCGATGACGAGCTGGCCCTTCAGCCGCTCGCGCGCCGCCTCCACGATGCGGATCGACTGATCGACCTGAGCCTTATCCGGCATCAGCGCCGCGCGGTTCACGTAGGCCCAGCCGTAATACTGGGTGTGGGCCACCTCGAGCCGCTTGGCGCCGAGCTTCACGGCGAGATCGATGAAGCCCTCGACCTCGTGGATGTTGCCGCGGTGGATCACCGAGTTCAGCGTCAACGGCAGTCCGAGCTCGGTCACCTTGGCGGCGAACTCCATCTTCTGCGGCTGCGCGTTCTTCAGGCCACCGATCTTCTCGGCGTTGGCCGCGTCCACGCCCTGCACCGAGAGCTGCACGTGATCGAGGCCGACGTCGTAGAGCGCCTGGAGCTTGCCCAGCGCACCGCCGACGCCGGAGGTGATGAGGTTCGAATAGAGCCCGAGCTTGGCGCAGGTCTCGGTGATTTCGACGATGTCGTTGCGCGCGGTCGGCTCGCCGCCGGACAGGTGGACGTGCAGAACGCCGAGGGCCGCGGCCTCTGTCAGCACGCGCTGCCACGTCGCGGTGTCGAGCTCGCGCGAGCGTCGATCGAGGTCGAGCGGGTTCGAGCAATATGGGCAACGCAGCGGGCAGCGATGCGTCAGCTCGGCGAGCAGCCCGACCGGGGCCGGGATCGCCGCCGCGTTCGGGGTGATCGCGTTCATCGCTCCAAGACCCTCTTCGCGGCGAGGTCGTTCAGCATGGCCAGCACGTCGACCTCGATGACGCGCGGGTCGGCGGCGTAGGTCTGGCCAAGCCGGTCGGCGATCGCTGCGACGCTGGTCTGGCCGTCGATGAGGTTGAGGACCGCGACGGCGTTGTCGTCGAGGTCGAAGGTGCGCTCGGGGGCGAGCAGAACGTGCTTGTCACGGGTCTGGTCGAAGCGCATCCGCACGCCGCGCGGCAGGCGCGGGACGTCGGCGGCCGAGAGCCGGCCGGTCCCCGGCGCCTGGGTCTGCGTCTCGGCGACGAGACCGGTGCCGGGCGTCCAGGCGTCCGGCGGAATCATCCCGGGGGCGACGTAGGCGAAGTACAGCGCGTCGAGCTGCGTCCACAGCACGTTGCACTTGAAGGTCAACGCCGCCATCGCCTGGCGCTGCAACGCGGGGGTGGTGGCGTGGCGCTTGACGTAGTCGAGGGCGAAGTCGGCGTCGCGGGGCGCCTGCGTCATGCGCTTCTCGAAATAGGCCAGCGTCTCCTTGGTGATGAAGTCGTAGTTCTTCAGCATGCCCGAAACGCGCTCGGAGATGATGTTCGGCGAGAACATCTCGGTCAGCGACGACGCGATGGCTTCGAGCAGCGAGCGCTCGGAAACGAAGTGGACGTAGGCCTCGACCGAGAACTTGGTGGCCGACAGGATGCCGTCGGTGGACTCGACGTAGTCCCGGCGGAAGCCGACGCCCTCAGCGAGCTTCAGCCAGCGTTCGATGCCGCCGTCGCCAGGCGCGTCGCCGTCGTGGTCGACGATGCGCTGGCGCCAGACGCGGCGGAGCGAGGCGTCGGTCATCCGCGCCAGCACCGCGGCGTCCTTCACCGGGATCATCGCCTGGTAATAGTAGCGGTTCAACGCCCAGGCCCGGACCTGGTCCTTGCTCAGCTTGCCGTCGTGCAGCAGGCGGTGAAACGGATGCAGGTTGTGGTAGCGCCGGGCGCCGATGTCGCGCAGCGCCGCCTCCAGTTCCTCGGGGCTCAGCAGCCGCTCGGAAGTCTCGGATTGGGGGGTCGGGAACACTGCGTTCATGGCGTCACCAAGCGTCCGTTCGGAGGCGTTTCCTGGTCGTCTCGTCGTGCGCCGCGTCTGGCGGCGGCGTCTCGGCGCAATCGAATCGCGCACGTCTCGTCATGAGATAGGTCGCGGCACCGGCAAATGCCAACCGCGCCCGGTCGTCGCCGTCAGAGGCTCAAGGTGAGCCCGTCATGGGCGATCGTCCAACCCTCGGCCTCGACCGCCTCGCGCTCGGGCGAACCTTCGACGAGGACGGGATTGGTGTTGTTGATGTGCACGAAGACGCGCGACCCTATCGCGACATCCTTGAGGCCGGCGATCGAGCCCGCGTCGCCCCGCATCGGCACGTGCCCCATGCGCCAGCCGGTCTTGGTGCCGACACCGGCGCGGATCATGTCGTCGTCGTGGAGTACCGTGCCGTCGAAGAGCAGCGCGTCGACGCCCGCAATCCGCGCCTTCAGGTCCTCGGTCACGCGGGCGCAGCCGGGGATGTAGGCGAGCCGCCGTCCGTCGGCCTCGATCATCGCGCCGACCGTGGTCTCGGATTCGGCGCCGAGCTCCATGCTGGCATCCTCCAGCCAGAGCGGCACCTTGCCGGGCACCGCGAACAGTGTGACGGCCAAGCCGGGGAGCGGCTCGAAGCGCATGCCCAGGGTGATCGCCTCGCGCACAACGACGCCCTCGGCCATCACGTCGAAGACGCGGTTGTCAGCGACCGAATCGAGGATGCTGCCGGTGCCGTAGAGGGTGTAGGGTTGGCCTTCGCGGAGCGTCAGCAGGCCGGCGACGTGATCGACGTCGCCGTTGGTGAGCAGCACGGCGCGGATCGGCGAATGCCGAAGTCCTTCCCGCGGATGCATCACCGGGTTGTCGAAGAATTGCTGCCGGATGTCCGGCGAGGCGTTCACCAGGAGCCAATCCGTGCCGTCCGCAGACACCGCGATGCTCGACTGGGTCCGCGGCCTGACGCGGTTCGGCTCGGTTCTCGCGAGGTGGCAGTTCGGGCAGCGGCAATTCCACTGGGGAAGGCCGCCGCCAGCAGCCGAGCCGAGGATTACGACGCGCATGGAATGGTCCGATGCAGCCAACAATCCTCAGCTCGGCGCGACACCTCAGTTGAAGGTGTCGATCTCGGCGGACTCGTAGCTCGTGACTTCCATGCCGACGCAGATTTCGGAAACGATCGGGGCAGCCCAGGTCATGGTGTTTCTCCGTCTGATTGCGAGCATCCGGTGCCGAAAAGGTAAACTTAAGGATACCCTAAGACACTGATGGCGCTTTTGTTTTCCAGCGCGGCACGGGTATCCGCAATTCCCGCTCCGGCTTCAAGCACTAAATTGCCGGATGCTCCCAAATTTTTGTGAGGAACCACCCGCCCGAACGTCGCACCGGTCAGTGCCGGTAGTCCGGACCGCGGGAGTCCAGCATGAAGCCGCGTCCGCGCACGGTGACGAGGAGCGGACCACCGTGGCGGACGAAGTCGGCCATCTTCGTGCGCAGGTAGCCGACGTAGACGTCGACCACGTTCAGCGAAAGGCCGCCCTGGCTCGCCCACAGCCGCTCGAAGATGTCGGCGCGGGAGACCGGGCGGTTCACGCTCTCCATCAGCATGGCCAGCAGCTCGGCCTCGCGCGGGGTCAGGCGGGCCGACGCCTCGCCGCAGGTGACCTGCCGGGTGTCTAGGTCGAGGACGAGCTTGCCCGCGTTGATCAGCGTGCGAGGCCCCTCCGCCGCCTGACGGCGCATCAGGTGCGTGCGCAGGCGCGCCACCAGCTCGTCGAACACGAAGGGCTTGACGATGTAGTCGTCGGCCCCGAGCGCGAGGCCTTCGGCCCGGTCGCGAATCTCGTCGCGTGCCGAGAGGAACAGGATCGGGCCGGGATAGCCGCCCTCGCGCAAGGAGCGGCACACGTCGTGGCCCGACCCGTCGGGCAGGGTGATGTCGAGCACCACCGCCTCCGGACTCTCGTCTCGAGCGGCGGCCAGCGCGTCGCCGACGCAGCCGGCGGTGTCGACGGAGAAGCCCTCTGCCTCGAGGCCGCGGGTGAGCAGGCCACGGATGTCGATGTCGTCCTCGACCACGAGGATTCGCGTCATGCCGCGTCGTCCTTCCGCATCCGTCGATCGTCCCGGCTCGCCGCGTCGTCGCCCTCAACGATGAGGTCGAGAGGCGGGAGGTCCAGCGTGACCCTCGCCCCGTGGCCGTCCTCGCCAGCGCCGAGGCGGATTGTGCCATCATGCTGTTCGATGAGCCAACGCGCCAGGGCCAATCCGATCCCGAAGCCCATCTCCGCCGGGCGGTCGCCGCGCCGGAAGCGCTCGAACAACGTCTGCTCGCGGTCGCCGAAACCCGGCCCGTCGTCGGTGACCGTGATGCGCGCCGGCGCCGCGCCGCCGCCGGACAGGGCGACGACGACCCGGGTGAGCCCTGTGGCGTGGCGCAGCGCGTTGTCGATCAGGCTCTCGACGACCTGGCGCATCCACTCGCGGTCGGCCAGCACTTCGAGGTCTCGCGCACCCGGCTCGAAGGTCAGCGCGACGCGGCGTCGGGCGGCCTCCGATGCGAGGTTGTCGACCGCCTCGGCCAGGACCGGGGCGAGCCCGAGGGCCCGGCGGTCGAGCTCGATCTCGCCCGATTCCGAGCGGGCGACACGCAGGAGATCCTCCACACGCAGCTTCAGCCGCATCGCGCGCTTGCGGATGGTGGCGAAGGCCGGGGCGTGATCGGTGATGCGGGGTCCGGCGCGGGCCGCGAGGTCGCATTCCCCGAGGATGACGGTCAGCGGGGTGCGCAGCTCGTGACTCACGTCGGCGAAGAAGCGGCGCCGCGAGCGGTCGACCGCCTCGAGTCGGGCGTTGGCGGCGCGAAGGTCGGCGGTGCGGGCCTCGACCGTGTCCTCCAAGGCCGCGCGGTCGGCGGCAACGCGGCCTTCGCGGCGAGAAAGGCGTGCCGCCATGCGGTTGACGTTGGCGACCAACAGGCCGAGCTCGTCGCGGGTCGCGACGGACAAGCGCGTGTCGAGCTTTCCGCCGCCGATGGCGCCGGCGGCCCGGCGCACGGCCTCGATCCGCGCCAAAGTCGGCCGGGTGATGCTCCGCCACAGCAGCACGACGAGCCCGAGCGCGCCGAGCACCGCCAGGGCCGCCGCGATCCGCAGGCGGCGCGACAGCTCGCGGGCCGCATCCGAGCCCAGCACCATGCTGCGGCGCTCGGCCTCGATCAGGAACGAGAGCGGCTGCCCGGTCATCGCGCCGAAGCCGTTGAGCGCACCCTTGATCGAGTTCTGGCGCTTCTCGGAATCGGTCTCGCGGACGATCTGAGACACCTGCCGGTCGAGGATCACCCGGGCCGCGCGCAGCTGCGCCATCGGCCGGCTGCGCAGGGCGTATTGCATCCGGTCCAGCGGGTCGTCGCTGCCGGCGACGGATCGCGACAGCGCCTCGTCGACGGTTGTCAGCGCGCGGTCGACGTTGCTCCGCGCGATGCCCATCGCTTCCGGCGCGAGGTCGGGGTTGCCGATGGTCTCGACCGCGGCCATGCCGAATTGGGTCATCCGGCCCGACAGCTCGGCCAGGAGTTCGAGGCGCCCCTGCGCGGCGAGCGTCCGGTCGATCGTCCGCTCGGCGGCGCCGATCGCGGCGAGCACGCCGGCCGCCGCCAGCACGACGACGAGGGCGATCGACCCGAGCAGCAAGGCGAAGCGGACCTTTAGCGAACGCATCGTCCCTTTCCCAATCGACCCTGTTTCCGGCCGCGTCGCGATGGAGCGAACGCCGCCAGCACGGCCTCTTCGGATCAGCTTTTCGGTCGAATCCGTGGGAAAGCCAACTCAGCCGGCGGGGGCGAACCGTCCTCAATCCCGGTTGGCGCCGCCCTCGGCCTCCTCGACCTCGCGGCTCTCCTCGACCTCCGGGGCGACCTGTCCGTAATTGAGCACCGCCACCAGCGTCATGCCGCCGAAGACGTTGCCGACCAACGTCGGCACGAAGAACCGCTCGGCGTACTCGCCCATCGTCGCCGCGCCGGTGACCACGAGGTAGAACGCCTCGACCGATCCCGCGACGATGTGGGCGAGGCCGCAGAGGGAGACCAGCCAGGTCATCAGAAAGATCACGAACGGCGCCGCCGTACCGGTGGCCGGTAGGAACCAGACCATCAAGGCGATCATCCAGCCGGCGAAGATCGCCTTCAGCACGGTGTCCCAGAACGGAAACGCGATGGCCTGGTGGCTGATCTCGGCAAAGGCCGCCTTAACCGACGGCTCGAAGGCGCCGGTATGGGCGAGCACGGTCGCGATCGCCAGGGTCGCCAGGATGTTGCCCGAGAGCACGATCGCCCAGAGGCGCAGCACCCGCCACGCGGTCTTCGCCGAGCGGTCGTGTAGCAGCGGCAGGATCGGCGTGATGGTGTTCTCGGTGAAGAGTTGCTGCCGCCCGAGCACCACCACCAGGAAGCCCACCGCATAGCCCATCGTGGTGAGGACCTTTGTCCACTCGCCCTTGGGAAGATGGGTCTTCAGCACGCCAGGCACGATCAGCGACAGTGCGATGCTCAAGCCCGCGGCGAAGGCCGAGAGGAACAGCGCCCCGCCGTCGCGGCGCAACTCCTCATTGCCCTCGCGCCGGATCACCTCGTGCAGCACGAAGGCATCCGGGCGGCCGATCTCGGCCACCGCTTCCTTGTGCGCGTCGTGCCGGGCTTCCTTGTCGTCGGGCTTCCGCTCGGCCATCACGCATACGCTCCACGAACCGGAAAAACTGAGACGGGCTGCCGTCAGCCGCGCAGGCGCGCCACCAGCGCCTCGATCTCGGCCCGCGCACGCGCCACCGAGGCGGCATCCTTGCCGCGGGCGACGATGCGGTTGGCGAACCCGTCCTTCGTCATCGAGGGATAGGATCCAATCGATACGTCCGCGTAGGACTTCGCGATCTCAGCGAGGTCGGCGGCGTAGTTGCCCTCGGGCAGGTTGCCGGCCTCGACAGTCTCGGAGAGCATCCGGGCGCCGGTGGGCAGGGTCGGGCCGACCTGGTCGAGCATCGCCTGCATGATCGAGGGCACGCCGGCCATGACGAAGACGTTGCCGATGCGGAAGCCCGGCGCCTTCGAGATCGGGTTGGCGATCAGGTCGGCGCCGTCCGGGATCCGCGCCATGCGCAGTCGGGCTTCGTTCAGGTCCTCGGGCTTGTGCCGCTCCAGCAGCATCGCCTTGGCGCGCGGGTCGACGTCGATGCCGACGCCGAAGGCCTTGGCGACGCAGTCGGCGGTGATGTCGTCGTGGGTCGGGCCGATGCCGCCGGTGGTGAACAGGTAGGTGTGGGCCGCGCGGAGCGCGTTCACCGCGCCGACGATCGCGTCCGGCTCGTCGGGCACGATCCGCACCTCGCGCAGGTCGATGCCGACCGCTGTGAGATAGTCGGCGATCGTGCCGATGTTCTTGTCCTTCGTCCGGCCGGACAGGATCTCGTCGCCGATCACGAGGATTGCGGCGGTCATCGCGGTGGGATCGATTGTCATGGGGCTCGTCGTCCTGGGTTCCGTCGCAGATAGCGCGGCGGAGGGCGCGCGACCACCGAGGGTGCCTTCATGCGCGGGCAAGTGTCGGCTATGCACTGCGACCGCGACGCAGCCAGGACCCGATGCGCTTTCCCACACCCCTGATCGAAGGCCGCCTGGTGCAGCGCTACAAGCGCTTCCTCGCCGACGTGGACCTGGCCGACGGCACGCGCGTCACCGCGCATTGTGCCAACCCCGGCGCGATGCTGGGCCTGAAGGAAGCCGGGAACCGCGTCCTGCTCTCGCCTGCCAACAGCCCGACCCGGAAGCTCACCTATTCCTGGGAGCTGGTGGAGGCGAACTTGCCCGGCGGCCCGCAATGGGTCGGCATCAATACGATGCGCCCGAACGCGCTGGTCGCCGAAGCCTTCGCCGCAGGCGGCCTCGCGCCGCTGTCCGGCTACACGGCGCTGAAGCCAGAGGTCCGCTACGCTGCGGCGAGCCGCGTCGATTTCCTCGCAAGCGGGGGCGGGCTCCCGCCGGCCCACGTGGAGGTGAAGAACTGCCACCTGATGCGGCAGGCGGACCTCGCCGAGTTCCCCGACTGCGTCGCGGCCCGGAGTGCGCGGCACATGCGCGACCTTGCCGAGGTGGTCGCCGGCGGCGGCCGCGCGGTCGTCATCGTCGTGGCGCAGATGCAGGCGGAAGCCTTCGACGTCGCCCGCGACCTCGATCCGGCCTTCGACCGCGCCTTTCGGGACGCGCGGGCAGCCGGAGTGGAGACCTACGCCTACCGCTGCCGGATCGACCCGGAGGGGGTGACGGTCGCCGACGCGATCCCGATCGTCACGCCGGATTAGCGGCGACCCGCTCGAACATCCGGTTCAGCCGGGTGCGGCCGGTCTCGCGGTAGCCGTGGCCTTCTAGGAGCTTCGGCAGGTCGATCTGCCACTGATCGACGCCGTCCTCGATCACAAGCAGCTTCGGCAGCAGGGCCGGGGGCGCCTCGCGAAGGAACGGTTCGAGGATCAGGTCCTCGGCACCCTCCACGTCGAGCTTGATCGCGTCGATGCGGGTCAGGCCCTCGGTGCGCACGAGGTCCATCAGGGTCACCGCCGGCACCTTGATCTGCGCGCTCTCGTTGGTGCCGACGATCTTCAGGCTCGATTCACCGCGGTTGCGCGGGTCGACGAACAGCGTCAGCTCGCCGGCCTTGTCGGCGACGGCACAGGCCACCGCCTTCACAGTGTGGAACGGGTTCTGGGCGATGTTGTAGGTCAGCCGGTCGAAGATGTCAGGCTGCGGCTCGACCGCGAGGATGCGCGCACGAGGCCCGGCGAAGGCCGCCACGAACAGGGCGTAGGCGCCGATGTTGGCGCCGATGTCGAGGAAGGTGCAGCCCGGCTCCAGGCGCGCCTTCAGCAGGGCGCGCTCCTGCGGGTCGAAGAACTGCGGCGTGAACAGCACCTTCTTCTCGCAATTGTTGTTGTAGGGGTGCAGCCGCATCCGGGCGCCGAGCCGCTCGACGTCGAGGGGCTTGCCGCGCATCAGCGTGATCGCGAGGCGCCGCAGGAACATCGCCATCCTTCGGCCGCGCCAGGAATCGGGCGAGAACCGCAGGGTCCGCCGGGCGATCGCCGCCACGAGGCCGGCCGGGGCGTAGGTGCCGTAGGGCTGATGGTCGCTCATGCCCCGGGCTGATGCCAGCCGCGCCGCCGGCCCGCAAGCATCTCGCGCGTTGCCCATCGCTGCGCCGGCTCTTAAGCGAGGCGCGGGACGCGAAAGGCCACGACCATGGACAGCTTCGATTCGGACGGCGTGCGGATCGCCTACATCGACGTGCCGGCCGTCGGCGGGACCGGCGACCCGGTCCTGCTGATCCACGGCTTCGCCTCGAACCACGCGGTCAACTGGGTCAACACGACGTGGGTGCGCACGCTGACCCAGGCCGGCTACCGCGCCATCGCCCTGGACAACCGCGGCCACGGCGAGAGCGAGAAGCTCTACGACCCCGCCCGCTACGGCTCCGAGGACATGGCGGGCGACGCCGTGCGCCTCCTCGACCATCTCGGGATCGCGCGCGCCGACATCATGGGCTACTCGATGGGGGCCCGCATCACCGCGCACCTCGCCCTCGACCACGCGGCGCGCGTCCGCTCGGCGTTGATCGGCGGCCTCGGCCTGCACCTCGTCGAGGGAAAGGGCCTGCCCTCCGGCATCGCCGAGGCGCTCGAGGCGCCCGCGGGCACGAAAGCCGCGAACCCGACGGCGGCCGCCTTCCGCATCTTCGCCGAGCAGACCAGGAGCGACCTGCGCGCGCTCGCCGCCTGCATGCGCGGCTCGCGCCAGACCCTGTCGCGCGCCGAGATCGGGCAGATCGAAGTGCCGGTCCTCGTCAGCGTCGGCACCCTCGACACCGTCGCCGGCTCCGGGCCGGCGCTCGCCGCGCTGATGCCGAACGCGCAGAGCCTCGAGCTCGAAGGGCGCGACCACAGCTCCGCCGTCGGCGCCAAGCCGCACCGCGACGGGGTGCTGGCCTTCCTCGCGGCGCGCCCGTGACGGCGAGGATTGACCAGTTCGGCCGGCTCGACTAGGAACGCCCTCGTCATCGCGGCTCCTCTGAGGGGCCGCTTGGCGTTTTCATACGCACCCGCGAACGGCCGACACGGCCGCTCTGTCGTCCCGGGCCGCAAGGCCGGCGGGAAGAGGAGGGCGCGTTCCTCGAATTCTCGTTTGCGAGAGGACACGCGATATGTCGAAGCGGATTCAGGCGAAGCACAAGCTCGACCGCCGCATGGGGCAGAACATCTGGGGCCGCCCGAAGAGCCCCGTGAACCGCCGCGAATACGGCCCCGGCCAGCACGGCCAGCGCCGCAAGGGCAAGATGAGCGACTTCGGCACGCAGCTGCGCGCCAAGCAGAAGCTCAAGGGCTACTACGGCAACATCACCGAGAAGCAGTTCCGCCGGTACTACGCCGAGGCCATCCGCCTGCGCGGCGACTCGAGCGAGAACCTGATCGGCCTGCTCGAGCGCCGCCTCGACGCCGTGGTGTACCGCTCCAAGTTCGTGGCGACGCCGTTCGCGGCCCGCCAGTTCGTCAACCACGGCCACATCAAGGTCAACGGGCGCCGGGTCAACATCCCGAGCTACCTCGTGAAGCCGGGCGACCTGATCGAGGTCAAGGAAGCCTCGCGTCAGCTCGAGATCGTGGTCGTCGCCTCGCAGCTCCCCGAGCGCGACGTGCCCGACTACATCGAGGTCGATCACCAGAAGATGACCGCGCGCGTCACCCGCGTGCCGGGCCTCACCGAGGTGCCGTACCCGGTGCAGATGGAACCGAACCTCGTGATCGAGTTCTACTCGCGCTGATCGTCTCGACGTTCCATCGTCATCTCTATGTGACGTGTCATCGTCGTATCTGTGTGACGTTCCATCGTCATATCTTCGTGACGTCTCATCGTCGTATCTACGGGAAGGGTCGTCCGAAAGGGCGGCCCTTTTCCATGTGTGATCAGGCGAGGTGGCGCGCGCGGTTTTGCGTTCACGCGACTTTCCACTGCCGCGCGCAACGCTTCCGTCATCCCGGGGTGCCGCAGACGAGCCCGGGATGACGGGGAGGGTCTGGAAATGGGCGGCCAGGACCGGGCGTCGCCTGTAAACGCCCCGGAAAAACCGACGCCCCTTCAGGCCTCGCGCTTCCCGACGGAGCCCGCGCGCTGGATCGCGTCCAGGGTCACGTGGCGCGCCCCCGGCCCGCCGGTGACGACGAGGCGCGTGCAGCCGGCGGCCAGCATCGCCGAGAGGGCATCGCGCAGCGACGCACCGGCCGCGATACTCGGCGCACCCACAGCCTCGCCGGGCTCGGCGGCCTCCGCCACCGTCACCAGCGCGAGACGGCGCAGCGCTCGGTCCTCCCCGACGAAGGACGCCACGAAGGCGTCGGCCGGCGCCGCCAGGAGGGCGCGCGGCACCTCCGCCTGGACCACGCGACCGGCCCGCATCAGCACGACGCGATCGCCCATCAGCATCGCCTCGTCGATGTCGTGGGTGACGATCAACACGGTCTTGGACAGACGCTTGAGGATCGCGCCGATCTCGGCCTGGAGCCGGCCGCGCGCGACCGGGTCGACGGCGCCGAACGGCTCGTCCATCAGGATCACCGGCGGGTCCGCGGCGAGCGCCCGGGCGACGCCGACGCGCTGGCGCTGGCCGCCGGAGAGCGCGTCCGGGCGGCGGTCGCGATAGGTCGCCGGATCGAGGCCGACGAGATCGAGCATCGCGTCGACGCGGCCGGCGATCCGCGCCTTCGGCCAGCCCAGCAAGCCGGGGACGGTGGCGACGTTCTCGGCGACGCTGCGATGGGGAAACAGGCCGACCCCCTGCAGCACGTAGCCGATGCCGCGGCGCAGGGCGATCGGGTCCGTGGTCGCGACATCGCGCCCACCGAGGGTGATGCGCCCGGCATCCGGGTCGATCAGCCGGTTGACCAGCCGCAGCGTCGTCGACTTGCCGCAGCCCGAAGGCCCGATCAGCACGGAGGTGCTGCCCTTGGGGATCGTCAGGTCGAGCCGGTCGACGGCGGGGCCGGGCGCCCCGGGGAAGTGCTTGGAGACGCCCTCGAAGCGGATCACGGCCGGTGCGGCGCCTCGGCGCGCCGCTCAGCAGCCCTTGCAGATCGAGGACATCGAGGCGCGGGTGCGCGTGTCCCAGGCCTTGTCGCGGGCGGCGGACGCCTTCTGCGCCTTGAGCATCTCGGCCTGATTCGCCGCCTTCATCGCCGACTCCTTGCGGGCCTCGCTCGTGGGCTGGGCGCCGGCGGGCCGAGGCACGGTCGCACCGGTGGCGGCCTTCTCCGCGAACGCGGGGGCGGTCGCGAGGGCGGGGATCAGCAGGAAGAAGGCGAGGCGGCGGATCATGGTCGTCTCCGGGAGCGTCGCGCGTGCAGGCTCAGACCCGGGCACGACGTCGATGGCGTCATCCTAGCGTGCGCTCGGTCAAAAACTATGGCACGCCCGCCACCGATGCCGGCCGATCGCGCCGAGAATCCAAGGGAGCGTCGTTTGCCCGCAGCGCGACAGGACGGCGGGGCGCCGCGCAACCGAAGGGAGCAGGTCGCGGCCGCGCTCGCACGCCTCGCCCGGCGCCTGCCGGAGTTCGAGGCCGAGGCGGTCGTCGATTCGGCGCTCGCCAGCCAGGGCCTGCGCGGAGCGGCGCCCGAGACGGCGGCGCGGCTCGCCCTCGTCGCCTACGCCCGCCACGTCTTCACCGATTACGACGACCTCCTCGCCGAGGGCTACGATCGTGACAGCGCCCGCCACTTCGTCCTCGACGCGTTGAACGCGGTGCTGGCCGGCTGGGGCGCGGCGCCGATCCCGGAGGCGGAAGCCTCCGACGAGGCCGACACGCCCTGAGGCGCGCGATCGGCGCCGCGGGTCGTTGCCGCGGGGCGCCCCGAGCGGATACACGGGGCGGGCGGGTTCGCGCGGGAACGGAAGCGTCGATCGTCACCATGAACGTGCTGGGCATCGAAACCACCTGCGACGAGACCGCCGCCGCGATCGTCGCGCCGGGCGAGGACGGGCGCGGCGTCATCCGCTCGAACGAGGTGCTGAGCCAGATCGCGGAGCACGCGGCCTATGGCGGCGTGGTGCCCGAGATCGCCGCCCGCGCTCACGTCGAGGTGCTGGATCGGCTGATCGCCCGCGCCCTGGACCGCGCCGGCATGGCCCTCAAGGACGTGGACGGCATCGCGGTCGCGGCCGGCCCCGGCCTGATCGGCGGGGTGCTGGTCGGCCTCGTCACCGCCAAGACCCTGGCGCTCGTCGCGCGCAAGCCGTTGCTCGCCGTCAACCACCTCGAGGCGCACGCGCTCACCGCGCGGCTGACCGACGGCCTCGCCTTCCCCTACCTGCTGCTGCTCGCCTCGGGCGGCCACACCCAGCTCGTCGCGGTGAAGGGCGTCGGCGACTACGTCCGCCTCGGCAGCACCATCGACGACGCCATCGGCGAAGCCTTCGACAAGGTCGCCAAGCTCCTGGGGCTGGCCTATCCCGGCGGCCCCGAGGTCGAGCGCATGGCGGAAGCCGGCGACCCGGAGCGCTTCGCCCTGCCGCGGCCGATGCTCGGGCGCCGCGACGCGAACTTCTCCCTGTCCGGCCTCAAGACCGCCCTCCGGATCGAGGCGGAGCGCACCGCGCCGCTCGCCGAGCGCGACGTCGCCGACCTCTGCGCCGGCTTCCAGGCCGCGGTGGTCGACGTGGTGGTCGACCGCGTCCGCGTGGCGTTGCGCACCTTCTCCGGCGTCGCCGGGCACCCGACCGCCCTGGTGGCCGCGGGCGGCGTCTCGGCCAACGGCGCGATCCGTAGGGCGCTGGCGGCGCTGGCGGGGGAGGCGGGCCTCGCCTTCGTCGCACCGCCGCTGGCGCTCTGCGGCGACAACGGCGCGATGATCGCCTGGGCCGGCATCGAGCGCCTGCGGCTCGGCATGACCGACGACATCACCGCGCCGGCCCGCGCCCGCTGGCCCTTCGCCGACGTGCCTCCCGCCGAAGCACCCCGCGCCGAGGCGACCGCCGAATGAGCGGAGCCGCCCGCCACGTCCTCGCCCGCGGAAATTTTCGCGATCTGAGGTCGCCTGCGCCCGAGCCGGACGCCGCGCCTCCCGTCGGCGAGCCGCAGGCGCGCTGGCGCGACCTCGTCGACCGCCTGCTGCCGCAGGCCGCGCCCGCGCATCCGGATTGGCCCGTCGTCGACGACCACTGCTTCGCGCGCATCCTCCTCGACAACGCCTGCAACGGCCCGTGGCGCGAGAGCGTGGCCGCGCCGGCCTGGGCCAACATGCCGCCCGATCGGCTCGCGGTGGCGATCGACCTCGGCAACGCCGTGCTTTCGGGGAGCGCCGACCTCGCCCTGCTCAATCGGCGCTCGCTGCAATGGCGCGGCAAGCGCCGCCCGCCCGAGGCCCCCGCGACCCTGGAGACGGCGTCGTTGCGCCTGCGCCGCTGGCGCCGCGCGGACGACGCGCCCTTCGCGCGGCTGAACGCCGACCCGGAGGTGATGCGCCATTTCCCGAAGTTGAAGTCGGCCGGCGAGAGCCTGACCGAGGCCCGCGCCCTCGACCGGCGCTTCGAGGCCGACGGCTTCGGCCCCTGGGCCGTCGAGGAGCCAAGCGGGCCGTTCCTCGGCTTCGTCGGCGCGATGCGGTTGATGCGCGCGATGCCGTTCGCCGGCGGCGAACGCCCGGGCAGCCTCATCGAGATCGGCTGGCGCCTCAGCCCCGAGGCCTGGGGCCGCGGCATCGCCACCCGCGCCGCGCGCCTGGTCCTCGCGGACCTGTTCGGCCGTTGCGGGCTCCCAGGCGTGGTGGCGTTCACAGCCCTCGGCAACACGCCGTCGCGGCGGGTGATGGAGCGGCTTGGGATGGTGCAGGCGGAGGATTTCGACCATCCCGCGGTTCCCGCCGACGCCCCCTTGCGCCGGCACGTCCTCTACCGCCTCGCCGCGGCGGATTTTGCCGGAGAGCCCGCATGACCGGCGAGAACGCGCGACCCGTCGCGGTGGTCGGCGGCGGCGCCTGGGGCACGGCGCTGGCGAACGCCGCAGCGGCAGCGGGCCGGCCGGTCACCCTGTGGCTGCGCGACGCCGAAACCGCCGCCGCACTCGAAGCGTCGCGCGAGAACGCGCGCTACCTGCCGGGCGTCAAGCTGCATCCACGCATCCGCGCGACGGCCGAGGCCGGCGACCTCGCCAGCGCGAACGCGGTGCTGATGGTGACGCCGGCGCAGACCTCGCGCGCGGTGCTCGCGCAGCTCGCCCCCGCCTTCGCGCCGGGCGCGCCGGTGGTCCTGTGCTCGAAGGGGATCGAGCGCACGACCGGCGCGTTCATGAGCGCGGTGGCGGCCGAGGTGTTGCCGGCGGGCGCGCCGGTCGCGGTCCTGTCCGGCCCGAGCTTCGCGGTGGACGTCGCCCGCAACCTGCCGACGGCGGTGACGCTGGCCGCCGCGGATGCCGGGCTCGCCGCGAGCCTCGCCCGCCTGCTGTCCGGCCCGGCCCTGCGGCTCTACCACACCGACGACGTGCGCGGCGTCGAGATCGGCGGGGCCGGCAAGAACGTGCTCGCCATCGCCGCGGGGATCGTCGCCGGGCGCGGCCTCGGCGAGAGCGCCCGCGCCGCGCTGATCGCCCGCGCCTTCGCCGAGCTGATGCGGTTCGCCCGCAGCTTCGGCGGCCGGCCCGAGACGCTGATGGGCCTGTCGGGCCTCGGCGACCTCGTGCTCACCGCCTCCTCGCCGCAATCGCGCAACTTCGCCTTCGGCCTCGCGCTCGGGCAGGGCGCCGCGCCGGAGGCCGCCGCCGGGGGCAAGCTCGCCGAGGGCGCCTTCACCGCGACAGCCTTGGTCGGGCTCGCCCGCGGGCAGGGGATCGAGATGCCGATCGCCGAAGCCGTCGCGGCGATCGTCGCCGGACGCGCCAGCGTCGAAGACGTGGTCGCCGCGCTGCTCGCCCGACCGCTGAAGGCGGAGGCCGAGTGACCTCGACCCCAGCGACCTCGTCCCTAGCGACCTCGACCCCGGCGACCCCGATCCACGCCTTCCTCGCCGGCACCGGCACGGACGGCGCCGGCCGCACGCTGGCGACGGTGCTCGCCTTCGACGACCTGCGGATCGAGGCGGTGCACGACTTCATCCAATGGTGCTTCCCGCTCGCCCAGGCGAGCCGCGCCGTGCCCGGCGCACCGGTGCTGACGCCGGCCGAAGCGGACGCGATCCGCGCCGACCCGGCGGCCCGCGAGGGCCTGCGCGCCGCCCTCGCACGCATGCGCCGCTTCTACGTCGGGACCGACCGGTGGCTGGCGCCGCACGACCACAACCACCTGCGCATCACCCGCATCCTCACGGCGACCCGCGACCTCCTCGGCGCGGCGGAAGCGCAGGATTTCCACGCGTTCGCGACCCTGCGCAACGCGCAAGCGGGTTCGCCGATCAACCCGGCGAGCCTGGCCTTCTGGGCCGACGCCGCCGGCCGGCCCTGACTTTCGAACGAGCGATGAGACGGATGGCCTACTGGCTCTACAAGTCCGAACCCGCGACCTGGTCGTGGGCGCAGCAGGTCGCGGCGGGTGAGGGCGGCACCCACTGGAACGGGGTGCGCAACCACCTCGCCAAGAAGCAGCTCATGGCGATGCAGGTCGGCGACCTCGGGTTTTTCTATCACTCGAACGAGGGCAAGGCCGTCGTCGGGATCGTGCGCGTGATCAAGCCGTACTACCCGGACCACACCGACGCGACCGGACGCTTCGGCATGGTCGACCTCGCCGCAGTCGAGGCACTGCCGAACCCTGTCACCCTCGATGCGATCAAGGCCGAGTCGGCGCTCAAGGACATGGTGCTCGTCAACAACTCGCGCCTGTCGGTGCAGCCGGTGACGGACGCCGAGTGGGACCTGGTGCGTGCCATGGGCGGGCTCGGCTGACCGCCTGCACGTAGCCCTTACGCGGCCTTGGCGGACGGGGCCTTGGGGCGGCCCGTGCCGGCCCGCGTCTCGGGTGCCGGCTCTCCCCCGACGGCGACGGCGGCGAGCGTGTCCATCACCCGGCTCGCCGGCAGCGTGACGATCACCTCGGTGCCCTCGCGCGGGCGCGACTTCAGGGTGAAGTTGCCGCCGTGCAGGTCGACGAGGCCCTTCACGATCGGTAGGCCGAGGCCGGAGCCCTGCTCGGCGGTCTTGATCGCGAGCGAACCGCGGCCGAACGAGGACATGACCGTGCCGAGCTCGTCCTCCGGGATGCCGGGGCCGCTGTCCTTGACCGCGACGTACTGGCCGCCGGAGCTGGTCCAGCCGACCTTGATCGTGATCTCGCCGCCGGGCGGGGTGAACTTCACCGCGTTCGAGAGCAGGTTCAGCACCACCTGGCGCAGGGCGCGCTCGTCGGCCCAGAGCCGTGGCAGGGTGTCGTCGACGAAGTCGAGGAAGGTCTGGTTCTTGCCGCGGGCCTTCAGCCCCATCATGTGGCGGCACTCCTCGACGATGTGGGCCAGCGTCACCGCCTCCTCGTTGAGCTCGTAGCGGCCGGCCTCGATCCGGGAGAGGTCGAGGATCTCGTTGATCAGGTTCAGCAGGTGCATCCCGCTGTCGTGGATGTCGGTGGAATACTCGCCGTAGCTCGGCGCGGTGTGTGGGCCGAACACCTCGTTCTTCATCACCTCGGAGAAGCCGAGGATGGCGTTCAGCGGCGTGCGCAACTCGTGGCTCATCGTCGCCAGGAACCGGGACTTGGCGAGATTCGCCTCCTCCGCCCGGCGCCGGGCCTCGTCGGAGTTGGCCTTGGCCTGCTCCAGCTCGCCGAACACCGCATCCTTCTCCGCGCGCGACTGCAGCGCGCCCACAGTGGAGGTGTAGATCCGCCGCGCCAGGCCGAGGAAGAAGATCTGCGAGCCGATCGCCATCGCGACGAGCATCACGGCGTCGGCCTCGCGGGCGAAGGTCAGGAGGCACAGGGTCGCCAGCGCGAGGGGAACGAGGGCGGCGGCGGCGGCGGTCGGAACGGTGGCGGCCACCATCGTGGCGACGGCGGCCGCGATGATCAGGCCGAACAGCGCGAAGTGCCAGCCGCCCAGCATGCCCAGGCCGACGATCGCCGACCAGCTCAGGCTCTGCATCACCTCGCCGAAGGCGAAGCGTCGGCGCCAGCGCGCGAGGGACACCGCGCCGGGCTCGGCGCGGAGGAAGCTCCGGCTCATCGACGCGTTGAGGGTGATCATCAGGAACGCGCAGAGCGCCCAGATCGACGCGACCAGCGGCTCCACCCAGAAGCAGGCGGCGCTGGCCATCGCGATCGCGAACAGGCCGAGCGGGATCCCGGCGCCCGCCCGGTACTGCGCGTAGAGGCGCAGCAGCTCGTAGTCGAACGCCCGCACGAGGCCGGTCTTCGAGGTCAGCTTTTCCCGGGCCGAGCGCATGTCGCGCGCGACCCCACGGCGTCGCACGGCCTCTTCCGACGAAGGACCGCGGCCGCGCTGCACCATCTCGACCGTCAGTTCGGACATCGGCCTCTTCGAAGGCTGGACGAAGGGGGCCGGCTCGACGCGCCGGACCGCAACATGAGAGGCCCGACGTTGCGCGCGATATGTTAAGAACGGCCTGCCGCGGTCGCGACGATTGTCCTGATCGCGCGAAGGTCGCGATCACGGTGCCAGGTGTTCGCCGCCGGCGGGTGGCCGACGTTCGCCGATGGCGCGTCAACAAGTGTTCGCCGCGGGTGCGCGGACGCACATCGCATCGGGGCGTGCCGGGACTAGCGATCGACGAGAGAGACTTACGCGCGGGAGATCTCGGATGCTGAACCTCACCGTCAACGGCGTCCGGCACGCGATCGACGCCGACCCCGAGATGCCGTTGCTCTGGGCGCTGCGCGACCACCTCGACAAGACCGGCACCAAGTACGGCTGCGGCATCGCCCAGTGCGGCGCGTGCACGGTCCACCTCGACGGGCAGCCGGTCCGCTCCTGCCAAACCCGGGTCGGCGACGTCGGCGAAGCCAAGGTCACCACGATCGAGGGCGTGTCCGGCCGCGTCGCCGAGGCGGTGCAGGGCGCGTGGCGCAAGCTCGACGTGGTCCAGTGCGGCTACTGCCAGTCCGGGCAGATCATGTCCGCGATCGGCCTGCTCACGGAGAACCCGAAGCCGTCCGAGGCCGACATCGACGGAGCCATGGACGGCAACGTCTGCCGCTGCGGCACCTACCAGCGTATCCGCGCGGCGATCCACGAGGCCGCCAAGACGCTGGCGTGATCGCTCGCGTCCGCGTCGCCCGTCGCCCCCAGACCCTACGCCCGTTCCCGCACTGACCGGAGCCACGCCATGCTGAAGATCCGTCAGACGGACCCGCGCTTTCCGCGCGCGACCCGCCGCAGCTTCCTCGCCGGGGGCGCCGCCGCGACCGGCGCCATCGTCGTCGGCTTCCGCCTCGACCTGAAGAACACGGCGCGCGCCGCCGCCGGCCCCGACCTTTCGGGGGTGAAGGCGGACCCGAACGCCTTCGTGCGGATCGGGTCCGACGACACCGTGACGGTGATCATCAAGCACCTCGACATGGGGCAGGGCAACACGACCGGCCTCGCCACCATCCTCGCCGACGAGCTCGACGCGGATTGGTCGCGGGTGCGCACCGAGTTCGCCCCCGCCGACGCCGCCCGCTACAACAACATGTTGATGGGCCCGATCCAGGGGACCGGCGGATCGACCGCGGTCGCCAACTCCTGGTTCCAGCTGCGCAAGGCGGGCGCCGCCGCCCGCGAGATGCTGGTGGCCGCCGCCGCCTACCAGTGGAAGGTGCCGGCGGGCGAGATCACGGTCGCGAACGGCGTCGTCCGCCATGCGGGCTCGAACCGTCAGGCGCGGTTCGGCGAACTCGCCGCGTCGGCGGCGACGCTTCCGGTGCCGCAGGAGCCGCACCTGAAGGACCCGAGCCAGTGGACGCTGATCGGCGCTCGCGTGCCGCGCCTCGATTCCGTCGCCAAGACGGACGGCAGCGCGGTCTACGCCCTCGACATCCGCCGCCCCGGCCAGGTCACCGCCGTCGTCGCCCGCCCGCCGCGCTTTGGCGGTACGGTGAAGAGCTTCGACGACGCGGCGACCCGCAAGGTCGCGGGGGTGGTCGACGTCGTCGCGATCCCGTCCGGTGTCGCGGTCGTCGCCAAGGACACCTGGTCGGCGATGAAGGGCCGCGAGGCGCTGAAAGTCGTATGGGACGACGGCGCGGCGGAGGCGCACTCCTCCGACGCGATCCTGGCCGGCTACCGCGAACAGGCCAAGCGGCCCGGCCTCGTCGCCTCCGAGCGCGGCGACCCGGAAGCCGGCATCAAGGGCGCGGCCAAGGTGCTGGAGGCGGAGTTCACCTTCCCCTACCTGGCGCACGCCGCGATGGAGCCGCTGAACGCCACGATCGAGCGCGCGCCGGACGGCGGCTACGACGTCTACGCCGGCCTGCAGTTCCAGACGATCGAGCAGGCCGCCGTCGCCGCGGTGATGGGCACCACCACCGACAAGGTCCGCCTGCACACGCAATGGGCCGGCGGCTCGTTCGGACGGCGCGCCACGCCCTCGGCCGACTACGTCGCCGAGGCCGCGACCATCCTGAAGGCGACGGGGGCCAAGGCGCCGGTGCACCTGGTCTGGACCCGCGAGGACGACATGGCCGGCGGCTACTACCGCCCGACCGTCTACCACAAGGTCCGCGCCGGCCTCGACGCCAAGGGCGGGATCGTCGGCTGGCAGCACGTCATGGTCGGCAAGTCGATCATGATCGGCTCGCCCTTCGAGGCGATGATCGTCAAGAACGGGATCGATTCCACCACCGTCGAGGGCGCGTCCGACACGCCCTACGCGCTGCCGGCCTACCGCTTCGAGGTCCACAACACCCGCGAGGGCGTGCCGGTCCTGTGGTGGCGCTCGGTCGGCCACAGCCACACCGCGCAGGCGATGGAGGTGTTCATCGACGAGTTGGCGCATGCCGCCGACGTCGACCCGCTCGCCTACCGGCTTTCGCTGCTGATCGGCGCGCCGCGCCTCTCGGGCGTGCTCAAGCTCGCCGCCGAGAAGGCGAACTGGGATTCGGGAGCCAAGACCAACGGCAAGGGCCGGGGCCTCGGCATCGCCGCGCACGAATCCTTCGGCTCCTACGTGGCGATGGTCGCCGACATCACCGCTGAGGACGCCAAGGTGAAGGTCAACCGCATCGTCGCGGCGGTGGATGTCGGCGTCGCGGTCAACCCGGACGTGATCCGTGCGCAGGTCGAGGGCGCGGTGGGCTTCGCCCTCTCCTCGGTGCTGCGCAACCGCATCACCCTCAAGGACGGCGTGGTGCAGGAGAAGAACTTCGACACCTACGAGCCGACCCGGATGAGCGAGATGCCGGTGGTCGAGGTCCACATCGTGCCGTCCTCGGCGGCGCCGACCGGCATCGGCGAGCCCGGCGTCCCGGTGCTGGCACCCTCGATCTCCAACGCGATCTTCGCCGCCACGGGCCAGCGCCTGCGCTCGCTGCCCCTCGACCTCGCAGGCCTGAAGGGCGTGTGAGGCAGGACACGTCGCGGACGGCACACGAAGCTTACCGTCACCCGGCCTCCCAGAGCTTCGAACCCACCTCAAAACGCGGCGCGGGCCTTCAGTCCCGCGCCGTTTCTTTTGGTCGCGTCGATGCAGGCTCGCCGAAACGCGGCGTCGTGCCCATCTCACATCGAGCATGGTCACCGCCTTCGACACCACCGCCGCGAACCTGCGCGCCTGCCGGATCTGCCGGGACACGCCGCTCTACGGCGCGCCGCTGCCGCAGGAGCCGCTGCCGATCGTCCAGGGCAGCGCTACGGCGCTCCTGTGCATCGCGAGCCAGGCGCCGGGGACGCGGGCGCACCGCACCGGCATCCCGTTCATGGACCCGTCCGGCGTGCGGCTGCGATCCTGGCTCGGCCTGGACGAGGCCGCGTTCTACGATGCCGGCCGGATCGCGATCGTGCCGATGGGCTCGTGCTTCCCGGGACTCGATGCCAAGGGCGGCGACAAGCCGCCGCGGCGGGAATGCGCCGAGCGCTGGCGCGGCGAGCTCTTCGCCGGCTTGCCGGACCTGGAGCTGATCCTCGTGATCGGCCAGTACGCGCAGGCCTGGCACCTCGGAAAGATGCCGGACGGGCTCACCGGCACGGTGCGGCGCTGGCGCGAGATCCTGGCCGAGCCGCGGGCGCCGCGGGTCCTGCCGCTGCCGCATCCGTCCTGGCGCAACAACGGCTGGCTCAAGCGCGAGCCTTGGTTCGAGGCCGAGCTGCTGCCGGTGCTGAAGGCGGAGGTCGCGCGCGTCATGGCACCTGCGGTCCTGAAGCCCGGTGTCATGCCTGCCCCCTCGGCTGCGCGATTGACACCGAACCCGGCGGCGTGATCGGGAACCACGATGCGTGATTCAACCTCTCAGAGCCCGACCGATCCGCGCGACCGCCTCATCGTCGCCCTCGACCTCGACGAGCCGGCCGCGGCACGGGCCATGGTCGATCGGATCGGTGACGCCGCGACCTTCTACAAGATCGGCTACCGGCTGGCCTATGCGGGCGGGCTGGCGCTGGTGCCGGAACTCGCCGCGCGCGGGCTCAAGGTCTTCCTCGACCTGAAGCTGCACGACATCGGCAACACGGTCGAGGAGGGGGTGCGCGCGCTCTCCGGACTCGGCGCCACCTTTTTGACGGTGCACGCCTATCCGCAGACCATGCGCGCGGCCGTGCGCGGGCGCGGCACGTCGAGCCTGAAGATCCTCGCGGTGACGGTGCTGACTTCCTACGACGAGGGCGACGCACGCGAATCCGGCTACGCCCTGCCGATCTCCGAACTCGTGGCGCACCGTGCCTTCCAGGCGGCGGAAGCCGGGATCGACGGCATCGTCTGCAGCGCCTTCGAGGCGCAGGCCGTGCGCAACGTGGTCGGCCCGGCGAGCCTGATCGTGACGCCGGGCATCCGGCCGGCGGGCAGCGACAGCGGCGACCAGAAGCGGGTTATGACCCCGGGGCAGGCGCGCGCGGCGGGCATCGACCACGTCGTCGTCGGGCGCCCGATCACCGCGGCCGCCGACCCGCGCGCCGTGACGCAGGCGATCCTCGCCGAGATGGCAGCACAGGAGTGACGACGATGACGCGCGGCTACTGGATCGTCCGGGTCGATGTCCGCGACGCGGAGGCCTACAAGGACTACGCCGCCTCGAACGGCGCGGCCTTCGCCGCCTTCGGCGGCCGCTTCCTGGTGCGCGGCGGCCGCTTCGAGGCCGTGGTCGGCACGACGCGCGCACGCAACGTCGTGATCGAGTTCGCGAGCTACGACGACGCCGTCGCCTGCTGGAAGTCGGACCTGTATCAGGCCGCCCGCGCCAAGCAGAAGGACGGCGCCGACGCCGACATCCTGATCATCGAAGGCTACGACGGCGAGCAGCCGAGCGTCGGCATCGCGTCCGAGCCCGACAACCCCGCTTCGGAATAGGCGGGCCGCCTCAGCGCGCGCCGACCGGCCGCAGGCTGCGCAGCAGGAACGCGGTCATCACGTCGAGCTGCGGCACCGGCGCATCCGGGTACTGGCTGACCAGCAGCGGATGGCTGTAGCGCGCGATCGCCGTGTGCAGGCAGCGCGCCGCGCCGGCGGGGTCGTCCGTCTCGAACTCGCCGCGGGCGACGCCGTCGACGACGATCCGCTCGAAAACCGCGCCGATCCGGTCGACGTGGTGGCGGCAGACGTCCCAGCTCTCGCTCATCGCCGCCTCGATCATCTCGTGCATCCGCGGGAAGGCGCTGCAGCGCTCGTGGGTGTCGCGGTGCAAGGCTTCGATCACCGCCGTGAGACGGTCGGCGGCGAGCGAGCCCGGCGCGTCGGCGATCGCCGAGATCAGCGCCTCGACTTCGCCGATCAGGCGCTCCACCACCGCCTCGTTGATCGCCTTCTTCGAGTCGAAGAACCGGTAGACGTTGGCCGGGCTCATCTTCAGCGTCTTGGCGATGTCGGCGACGGTGGTCTTCTGGTAGCCGATCTCGCGGAACGAACGCTCGGCCGTCGCCAGGATGCGGCAGCGGGTCGTGGGCGCGCTCTCTTCGCTCAGGATGGGTTCGACGGGGACGGCGATGGTCATCCCCGAGCGTATGCCGCAATCCGGCGAAGCGTCAAAATGTCGGCCGTCGGACCCGCGCGGAACCGTGCCGCCGCGCTCGAATTGGCCCGCTGACCCGGCCCCCCGAGGCCGCACCTCACGCAGCAAAGCCGACATCGATGAAGCTCGAAGGCAAGAAGGCCCTGATCACCGGCGCCGATTCCGGGATCGGCCGGGCTACGGCGCTCCTGTTCGCGCAGCACGGCGCGGACGTGGCGATCACCTACAACACCGACGCGGACGGCATCGCCGAGACCGCCCGCCTCGTGGAGGAGACCGGGCGCCGGGCGCTCGTGATCCAGAACGACGTCGGCGACCCGGCCTCGGTCGCCGCCACCTTCGACCGCGTCGCCAGCGACCTCGGCCCCCTCGACATCCTGGTGGCCAACGCCGGCCAGGCGATGAGCGGCATGGCGGTCGCGGACATGGAGGACGAGCGGCTGGAGCAGATCCTGCGCGTCAACCTGATAGGTCCGCTGTTCTGCGCGCGCGCCTTCATCAAGGTGCGCCGGGCGCAAGGCGGGCGTGGCAAGATCGTCATGGTGTCTTCGGTGGCTCAGCACCTGCCGACGCCGGAAAGCGCTCCCTACGGCATGTCGAAGGCGGGCGTCGGCTCGCTGTGCCGAAGCCTGTCGCGCGAGCTCGCCGACGACCGGATCAACGTCAACAACGTCGCTCCAGGCCTGATCGAGACGCCGATGACCGCCGACCGCTTCGAGGACCCGAATGTGCTGGAAAAGTCGCTCGAGCGCATCCCGTGGCACCGCGCGGGCCAGCCCGACGACATCGCCAAGGCGATCCTCTACCTCAGCGGCGACGACGCCGACTACGTGACCGGGCACACGCTCGTGGTCGACGGCGGGCTGACGATGCAGTGGGGCGGCGCCTGAACGCGCTCGACGGATGCCCTAGCGCAGAGCATTTTTGTCGCAGGGGATCGGCGGCGTTAAAGGATGCGTAGACGAATTCAATCACACCTTCGTGTATTCAGTTCCAATTCAGGCCCGGAACTCAGGAGCGAACCGCGAAGCCTGCGACGGCTGTTGCAGATGCCGCTGCACCGATCGCGCCAGCGGTCGCACGGTTCGATGGGGATGTCCTGAACGCCATCGAGGAGGATGTCCGCTCGGCCATCGAAGGCGTCAGCCGTTCGATCGGCGCGGCCCAGACCGATGTCGCCGAGATGAAGGATGGCTTCTCGGCCATCCGCGCACGGATGGACGAGCTGGCGCAGGCCTCGCGGAGCGCGGCCGCCGCGACGGCGAGCCTGGCGGGGCAGACCGGCAGCCTGTCGAGCCTCGCCGACCGGACGGCGGCGGCGATGTCGCAAGCCGGTGGCCATCTCGACCACGCGGGCGATCGCGGCAGCGAGGCGAGGGCGCTGATCGCGACCCTGGCCCAGGCCGGCAACGAGATCGCCGGCATCGTCGACATCCCGGCGCGCACGGTCACGAGCATCGTCGACGAGGCGACGCGCACCTCGGACCTCGTCGCCCACCTCGACGCCGAAGCCGGGTCGGCCAGCGCCGCCGCCTTCGACCTCGACCGGCAGGCGGAGCGCATGCAATCGGCGACGGCTGCCGCGGCCGAACAGGCCGCGCGCCTGGGCCAGCGCTTCGTCACGGTGATCCACCAGAGCGAACTCGGTAACCGCCGCCGGTTCGATCGCTACCCCGCCGACCTACAAGTCCGCCTGCCCGACGGTCGCGGCACGCGCTCGATCGACCGGAGCGAGGGCGGCGTCCTGCTCCGCGCGCCCGAGGGCGGTACGCTCGCCGTCGGCAGCGGGGTGGCCCTCGACATCGAGACCGTCGGCGCGGTTCCCGCCCAGGTGGTCGCGACGAGCGCGATGGGGGTGCATTGCGCCTTCGCGGCGAGCGATGCCGCGTTCCGCGACAGGCTCCTCGCCAAGCTCGCATCGATCCATGCCGAGCACGCGCCGCCGATCACGAAGGTTCAAAGCCCGGCAGAGCAGGCGGCGGCGATCCTCGAAGGCGAGCTCTCGTCGGGCCGGATCTCGGAGGCCGCGCTGTTCGATGCGGACGACCACCCGGTGGTCGGCTCGAACCCGGCGCAATTCCTGACCCGCTCGGTCGAGCCGATCGCCAGGCTCTTAGTGTCTGTCCGGCGACATATTGAGTGAGGTGAGGGGTTTGTGATTCAAGGCTGCCTGTGTGGAGGCTGCCGATGTGGACGACTGAGAACCGGACCCGCTACGATCGAAGCGAGCTTCGTTATCCGA
>NZ_VRVF01000059.1:0-32289 GCF_008040045.1 Methylobacterium sp. WL8
GCTTCGGGGGCGGCGGCCTTGCCGCGGGTCTTTCGGCGCTGCTGGCCGAGGCCCATCGTCTTGGCGAGTTCCGAGCGGGCGGCGGCGTAGTTCGGCGCCACCATCGGATAGTCGGCCGCGAGGTTCCACTTGGCGCGGTACGCGTCGGGGGTCATGTCGTAGCGCGTGCGCAGGTGGCGCTTGAGCGACTTGAACTTCTTGCCGTCCTCCAGGCAGACGATGAAGTCGGGCGTGACCGAGCGCTTGATCGACACGGCCGGCGTCGGCGGCTCGACCTTCTCGGCGACGCGACCGTTCCCGAGCTGGGCCAGCGTCGCGTGGACCGAGACGATCAGCCCGTTCAATTCCGGGACCGGGACGGAATTCTTGCTGACGAAGGCCGACACGATCTCCGCTGCCAGCGCGATGTAATCCGGCTCCATGCCGTTGTCGTTCATCATCGATCGTTTCCCCGGTCCGACTTCTTTCGACATGTCCGGCGTCGGCGCGACCCGAGAAGTGGGCAATTCTCAGCTGACGCCAGCTTGTCCAGGCAAGGCGGTTATGATGTCGAACATCCCGACGCAATACGCAAGGTCTGTTTCCGTTCGATTAGACTTGATCGAATGGTCTGTAACATGAAAAATCGAGTGTAGCGCGGTGGCCGGAGTGCAGTCGGTCCCCGCGCCGCACCGGTGTCCAGGGGCGCATGCCCTGGTCTAGGCGGCCGGACCCTGGGCGAGCCTCGGTATTAGCCATCGCGTCGCGGTTGCAGACACCCCAATACCCTCGCCCGCGAACCCGAAAACTTCGTTGTGGCGGCAACGATTTTGCGGTCGATTATCGCTGGAAAGCGACTCGCAGGACCCGTCCCGAGGCCACGCCCGAGAAGAGGCTTGCCCTGGCGCGGCCGGCCCTATTTGAAGAAGCTCGCGGCGCCGACCTCGGCCTGCCCGCCGGATGCGCGCGGGCGATGCGGCCCGCAGGATGCCGGAGGATCGGCCGCGACCGCCCGCCGCCGGGCGCCCGACCACCCGCACGGAGGCCCCGCGTGAGCACCTACCGCTTCGAGGCCCTGCTCACCCCGCGCTCGGTCGCCGTGGTCGGGGCGGGCGCCCGCGCCGGCTCACTCGGGCGCGCGGTGTTCGACAAGATCCGAGCCGGCGGCTTCGCTGGGCCGGTCCATCCGGTCCACCCGCAGGACGCGGAAGCCGACGGCGTCCCGTGCGTCGCGCGGATCGCGGATCTAGCCTCAGTGCCCGACCTCGCCGTGGTGGCGAGCCCGCCCGAAAGCATCCCCGGGATCGTCGCGGAGGCCGGACGTGTCGGCGTGCAGGCCGCGATCCTGCTCACCGCCGGCCTCGGTACCGGGCCGGACGACCCCGGCCCGCGCGCGGCGCGGATCGCCCGCGCGCACGGCCTGCGCCTGCTCGGCCCCGACAGCGCGGGTCTCGCCGTGCCCGGCCACCGGCTCGACGCCAGCCTGCTCGCCCGCGCGCCGGCGGCGGGCGACCTCGCCCTGGTCTCGCAATCGGGCACGGTCGCCGGGGCGATCGTCGAGTGGGGCGCCCGGCACGGGGCCGGGTTCTCGGCGGTGATGGCGCTCGGCAGCGCCTGCGACGTCGACGTCGCCGACTGCCTCGACCACTTCGCCAACTGCCTGCGCACCCGGGCGATCCTGCTGTGCCTCGACGGGGTGTCGGACGCCCGGCGCTTCATGTCGGCGGCGCGTGCCGCCGCGCGCACCAAGCCGGTGGTTGTCCTGCGCGCCGGCCGCCACGCCCGCGACGGGCGCGACCCCGAGACCCATACCGGCGCCCTGGCCCGGCCCGACGCGGTCTACGCCGCCGCGTTCCGACGGGCGGGCCTGCTCGCGGTGGAGGACCTCGACGCGATGTTCTCGGCCGCCGAGACGCTGTCCCACCAGCGCCCGTTCGCGGGCAAGCGCCTCGCGATCCTCACCAACGGCCGCGGCATCGGCCTGCTCGCCGCCGACCGGCTCGCCGACCGCGGCGGCGTCCCGGCGGACGGGCCGGCGGTGGACCTCGGCATCACCGCCGACGGGCCGGCCTACGCCGCGGCCCTGGCGCCGATGCTGGCCGACCACGCCGGCGACGCGGTGCTCTCGGTCCACGTCCCAACCGCCCGCTCGGACGCCGCCGCGGTGGCGCAGGCGATCGCCGACACGGTGACGCAAACGCGCCGCGGGCAGGGGCGGAAAAAACCGGTCTTCGCGGTGTCCCACGGGGAGGAGGCCGCCGCGATCCTGGCGGGCGCCGGCATCCCGCACTTCTCCACCGAGTCCGAGGCGATCGAAGGCTTCCTCCATCTCGTGCGCTACCGCGAGGCGCAGGACGACCTGATGCGCACGCCCGGCTCCCTGCCGCGCGACTTCTCGCCCGACACGGAGGCCGCCGAGGCGATCGTCGCCGCAGCCCTGCGGCAAGGGGCGGCGTGGCTCGACCCCGTCGCGGTCGCCGGGCTGCTCGCCGCCTACGGCATCGAGACCGTGCCGCTGACGCTCGCCCCCGACATCGACGCGGCGGCGGCCGCCGCCTGGACGATCATCGCGGCCGGCGGGTCGGTGGCGCTGAAGGTCGTCTCGCCGGACGTGGTGCACAAGTCCGACATCGGCGGGGTGCACCTCGACCTCACCAGCGAGCAGGACGTCCGCGACGCCGCGCGCAAGATCCTGGTGCGCGCCCGGCGCGAGCGGCCCGACGCCCGCGTCACGGGTTTCGCCGTGCAGCCGATGGTGCGCAAGGGCCAGCGCCGCGAGCTGATCGCCGGGCTGGCCGAGGACTCGGTCTTCGGCCCCGTGGTGGTGTTCGGCCGCGGCGGAACGGCGGTGGAGGTGATCGACGACCGGGCGCTGGGCCTGCCGCCCCTCGACCTGGCGCTGGCCGACGACCTGATCGGCCGCACCCGCGTCGCCCGCCGGCTCGCCGCCTACCGCGACGTGCCGGCGGTGGACCGCGGCGCCATCGCCCTGACGCTGGTGAAGCTCGCCCAACTCGCCGCCGACCTGCCCGACGTGCGCGAGCTCGACATCAACCCGCTGCTCGCCGACGCGAACGGCGTCGTGGCGCTGGACGCCCGCGTGCGCCTGCGCGCCAGTCCCCGCCGGGCCGGCGGCCATCCGCGCTTCGCGATCCGCCCCTACCCGGCCGAATGGATGCGGACGCTGACGCTGAAGGGCCGGACGGTCGACGTGCGCCCGGTGCGGCCCGAGGACGAGCCGCTGTTCCAGGCGTTCTTCGCCACCATCGACCCGGAAGACGTGCGCCTGCGCTTCTTCGCCCCCGTGCGCGACTTCAGCCACGCCTTCCTCGCCCGCCTGACCCAGCTCGACTACGCCCGCGCCATCGCCTTCGTGGCCCTGGACGCGGGCGAGGAGGGCGCCAAGCGCATGCTCGGCGCGGTGCGCCTGCACGCCAACGCCGACGGCACCAGCGGCGAGTACGCGATCCTCGTCCGTTCCGAGGCCCGCGGCACCGGCCTGGCCCTCGCCCTGATGCGGCTGATGCTCGACTGGGCGGCCTCCGAGGGCATCGGCACCGTCGAGGGCACGGTGCTGGCCGAGAACCGCGCGATGCTCGCCGTCTGCCGCCGCCTGGGGTTTTCGCAAAGCCGCGACCCGGAGGACATGGGGGTGGTGAAGGTGCGGCTCGCGTTGCAAGGGTGAGGCCGCCCGCATCGAAAGGAGTCGTGTGCGGCCGCGCGATGTGAGCCTGCTCGCCCCCATGCGGATCAACCGGACCGACCTCGCCGACCTCGGCACGTTCCTCGCCATCGCACGCCATCTCAGCTTTCGGCGGGCCGGGCTGGAGCTCGGCGTCAGCGCCTCGGCGCTGAGCCACGCGCTCAAGCAGATGGAGGCGCGCCTCGGCGTGCGGCTGGTCAACCGCACGAGCCGGAGCGTCACCCTGACCGCGGCCGGCGCAGACCTCCTCGCATCCCTGGACCAGCCCTTCGCGGCGCTCGGGTCGGCCCTCGACGGGCTCGATCGCCACCGGGCGCCGGGCGACGCCGTCGGACGGATTCGCCTCAACGTGCTCGAGCATGCGAGCACCTTGCTGCTCGCCCCCGTGCTGCCCGAGTTCGGCGCGCGCCATCCCCAGGTCGAGGTCGAGGTCCGGGTGTCCAACGACCTGGTCGACGTGGTGGAAGCCGGCGCCGACGCCGGCATCCGCTACGGCGGCACCGTGCCCCAGGACATGATCGCGCAACGCCTGTCGGCCGACCTGCGCTGGGTGGTCGTCGGCGCGCCCGCCTACCTGGACCGGCGCGGGACGCCCGATCATCCGCGCGACCTCGGCGAGCATCGCTGCCTGCGCATCCGGCTGGGCGACGACAGCCTCTACCGATGGGAGTTCGAGCGGGCGAGTGAGACGCTCGCCCTCGACGTGCCCGGCGCGGTGACCCTCGACAACACGCAGCTGGCGCTGGCCCTCGCGGCGGGCGGCGGCGGGCTCGCCTACCTCCCCGAGGCCTGCGCCGCGCCGTTCGTCACCGCCGGAACGCTGCGCATCGTGCTGGCGGAGTGGGCTCCGATGGGACCGGGCTTCCACGTCTACTATCCCGGCCCCCGCCAGGTGCCGGCCGGCCTGCGGCTGCTGATCGACCTGATCCGCACGCTGAGGCCCCTCGGCCTGTAGGCGTCCGCCCGTCCGGCGCGTTGTCGCCTTGGCGTTGAGTTCCGCTCATCGCTCCGTTGAGGCGCGGACGGCTGATCGCGGCAGCGCGGGACGCCTAGCTTCGGCCGACCGGCAAGCCCACCCGCTCGCCCCCCTCAGCCGAAAGCCGTCGCCATGCCGAGCCCACAGCGTTTCACCGGAAAGGTCGCCTTCGTCACCGGCGCCGCCAGCGGCATCGGCCGCGCCGCCGCGCTCGCCTTCGCGCGCGAGGGCGCCGAAGTCGCGATCGCGGATCGGGACGAAGCGGCGCTGGAGCAGGTGCGGGCCGAGATGGCGGGGACGGGCGCCGCGGTGCTGCCGATCCGCTGCGACGTGTCCCGGCCCGCCGCGGTGGAGGCGGCGGTCGCCGGCACGGTCGCGCGGTTCGGGCGACTCGACTGCGCCTTCAACAACGCGGGCGTCGAGAACCGGGCGGCGCCCGTCCACGCGATCGAACTCGACGAATGGGACCGGATCCTCGACATCAACCTGCGCGGCACCTTCGTGTGCATGAAGCACGAGATCGCTCAGATGCTGCGCCAGGGCGGCGGCGTGGTCGTCAACACCTCCTCCGGCGCCGGCGTCAGGGGCGTCGCGGGAGGCGCGAGCTACGCCGCCTCGAAGCACGCCATGATCGGCCTGACCAAGTCCGCCGCGCTCGACTACGCCAAGGCGAACATCCGGGTGAACGCGATCCTGCCGGGCAACATCGCGACGCCGATGATGGACCGCTTCACCGGCGGCGACATCCAGAAGGCGATCGACCGGGAGCCGGTCGGGCGCCTCGGCAAGCCCGAGGAGATCGCCGAGGCCGTGCTGTGGATGAGCTCCGACCTCGGCGCGTTCGTGACCGGCGCCGCGATCGCGGTTGACGGCGGGTGGTCTCTCTGAGGCCCAACGGACCTCGATGGTCTGACGAAGGAGCGACGAATGGAAATCAAACGCAGCGGATCTCAGCCGTCCGGCCGGGGACCCGACGACTGGTTCACCGGTACCGTGCGGATCGACCCGCTCTTCACCGCCCCGGACCCTGCCCGCGTCTCCGGCGCGAGCGTGACGTTCGAACCCGGTGCTCGCACCGCCTGGCACACGCACCCGCTGGGCCAAACGCTGGTCGTCACCTTCGGCCGGGGCTGGGTGCAGCGCGAGGGCGGGCCGTTCGAGGAGATCGCGCCGGGCGACGTCGTCTGGTTCGAGCCGGGCGAGCGGCATTGGCACGGCGCGACGGCGACGAGCGCAATGACACACATCGCAATCCAGGAACGGCAGGACGGCGAAGCGGTGAAGTGGATGGAACCAGTGTCAGACGCCGGGTACCAGCGCGGGTGAACCTCCTAGGCCGCGGAAGGCCTAACGAAAAAGGCCCCGCTTCCTCTCGGGAAGCGGGGCCTCGTCTCACGTCAGGCGAAAGGGCTTAGTGGCCGCCGTCGGTGGCGTTGCGGGTCGACTCGTAGAGGAACCAGGTGCGCTCCTCGGATTGGTTGATCCACTCCTCGAGGAGCGAGGTGGTCGAGACGTCGTTGGCCTCGTCCGTCACCTCGTGCAGCTCGCGCATGTTGGCGGTGAGCGCCTTGTTGTCGTCGCGCAGCTCCTTGAGCATGTCGAGCGGCGAGACGTACTCGGCGTCGTTGTCGGCGACCCGGGTCAGGGTCTTGGCTTGGCCGAGCGACTTCAGCGCGAAGCCGCCGATCTTGCGGGCGCGCTCGGCCACGTCGTCGACGATCGCGAAGATCTGCTCGGCCTGTTCGTCGAGCAGGAGGTGGTAGTCGCGAAAGTTCGGGCCGCTCATGTGCCAGTGGAAGTTCTTGGTCTTGATGTAGAGCGCGAACAGATCCGAGGTCAGGACCGCGAGGCCCTCGGCGATCTTCTTGGTGTCGGCCGGATCGAGGTCGGTCGGGGTGTTGAGGCGGTCGCTCTCGATGCGGGTGATGGGCTTGGCCTTCGCCATGGGGTGGCTCCGTTCTCGTTCGGTTGGGGGCGAACGCCGCGCAGCCGTGCCGACGGCTCCGGCGTTCCTCACCCGGCAGAATGAACGGTGGCGGCGATTGTTCCGGGGCCGGTCCGGGGCGCGGGGCAGGGGTGCCGCCCACGCACAGGCTGGAACCGTTCCAACTCTCTCCGCGGTCAGTTCGGTATCGTGCCGGGCGGCCGCGGGGCCGGCCCGTCGCCGAGCTGCGTCGCCGGCAGGCGCGGGACGGGCCGCGCCGAAGCGGGTGCGAGGGTCCTGGTGGCGACCGCGGGCTTCAGGTCGGCGGCCACCGGCGGGCGCTGTTCGGGCTTGGCGGGGCGGATCGCCGCGCGCGGCGCGACCGTGCCGGTGGTGGCCGGCTCGGTCGCCGCCGAGGGCACCGGGCCGCCGGGGGTGTCGAGCCCGTAGATGTCGTCGCGGAAGTGCACGCGCCCGTCCGGCGTGGCGTAGCCGGTGAGGTAGACGAAGGTCACCGGCACCGGCTTCACCAGCTTGAGGTCGCGGCGCTCGCCGTCGGCGATGGCGGTCTCGATCTCGATCGGCCCCCAGGCCGAGCCCGGCCCGTTCGGCCCCTCGACGCCCGAGAGCAGCCAGCCGACGAGCTCCTTCACCCCGCCGACGCGGACGCAGCCGTGGCTGTGGAAGCGGACGTTGCGGGCGAACAGCGACTTCGAGGGCGTATCGTGCATGTAGACTGCGAAGCGGTTCGGCATGTCGATCCGCACCTGCCCGAGCGAGTTGTCGAAGCCGGAATCCTGGCGCAGCGTGTAGTTGACCGCCTTCTCGGTGTTCCAGTTCACTGCCGTCGGATCGACCTCGACGTTGCCGGGGCCGAGGATGCGGATGTGGTTCTTGGCCAGATATCCCGGCTCCTTGCGCATCCGCGGGATGATCTCGTTCTTCACCACCGAGACCGGCACCGTCCAGGTCGGGTTGAAGTTGATGTCGGTGATCCGCGTCTCGACGCTGGGCGTCGCCTTGTCGGGCTTGCCGACCACGGCGACGTAGCGGCGCGCGACCTGGCCGCCCTCAACCGCCTCGACGGTGGCCGCCGGGATGTTGACGACGACGTAGCGCTCGCCGAACGGGAACTTCGAGCCCATCAGCCGGGCCGCCGAAGCCGCGAGCTGGCGCTGGCGGACGGAGGCCGGCACGTTGAGCGCGGCGATCGTCAGCCGGCCCACCAGCCCCGATTCCGGCAGGCCGTGGCGGGCCTGGAACGCGGTCACCGCCGCGATCAGCGGCGGATCGAGCCGGTCGCTCGGGGGCGCGTCGGCGGGCAGGTCGCCGGTGAGGGTCAGGTGATGGCGCAGGCCTGGGATCGCCGGGTTCGACGCGCCCGGCTTGAACACCGTGGTCTCGGGTACCGGCGACCAGCCGCCCGCGTTGGCGAAGGCCTGGTACAGGTCGGCGGCGCGCAGGGTCTCGGTGAAGGTCTTCTGCGTCAGCGTCGGCCGCGGGTCGGCGGAGACGGTGGCGTAGACCAGCTCCGGCTCGGGCTTGCGCTTGGCCGGCTCGCGCGCGGCAGCCTCCGGCGCAGGAGCCGCCACCGGTGCCGCCTGCGGCAGGGCGGGCACGGGTTGCGCCGTCGCGGGGCTCGCAGCCGGCGGCGCGCTTTGGGCGGTGGCCGTGCTCAGCGCGGCGGCGAGCGCCAGGGGCGACAGGCCCGCGCGCAGGAAGGCGGCAGAGAACATCACGCAACCCCGTCTCGGCCCCGCGACCGGGCGGTTCCGGGCCAGATCATGCGGGGGCGATGGTTACCGATCCCTTGTGCCCGGCTCAGGCCGGCGCCGGTTCACCGCAGCAGCCAGGTGCCGACGAAGGCGAGGGCGGCCGAGTACACGGCGTAGCCGTCCTCGTCCGTCACCACCACGGTGATGGTCTGGCGCTCGCCGTCGGTCGGGATCTCGTTGACGGCGATGGCGGGCAGCAGGCGCTTGGCCTCGAGGGCGGCGGCCTGCACGTCGTCGCAGTGGGTGCCGACGTCGTCGCGCTGGTGGAAGCCGTCGTGGATGTCGAAGAAGTACCGGGGCACGGGCTCATCACGCGTCGAAGGCGGGAGCGCATCCGTCTCTCATGCGCGGAGCGCCGAAGGTCAGGGCCGCGATGCCCGGATCGTAGACCTCTCGCCCGCGCCGGCAACCGCGCGAGTGTCGCATGCGGGGCGGGGCCTCGCGGACATCGGCGATCTGGATTTGCGCGCTCCAGCATTCGAGCCGACACGAGCTTTGGCGCCCGAGAGATACGCTTCTTCCCTCCCCCCCGCAGAGGGGGAGATAATCGTCGCACCACTCCGGTGCCGGCGCGGATAGTGAGGACGAAAAATTTGCGGTTTCGTGTTTCGGTGTCCGGCGATCGTCCGGAATCCGCAAGGAGCTGCGCCATCCCGAGCCCCACCGCCCCGGTCCCGCCGGCGATGCCCTACCTGCCGCAGCTCGACGGGGTGCGGGCGCTGGCGATCGGCATCGTCTACGTCGCCCATTGCGGGCTCAGCCACGTCGTGCCGGGGGGCTTCGGCGTCACGGTGTTCTTCTTCCTGTCGGGCTACCTCATCACCACCCTGCTGCGGATCGAGCGGGGGGTGAGCGGGACGGTGTCGCTGAAGGCGTTCTACCTGCGCCGGGCCTTGCGCATCCTGCCGCCAATGTACCTGGCGCTGGCGTTCTCCGGCCTGCTCTACGGGCTCGGCCTGCTCGACTGGATGCGCGTCGACGCGGTGGCGGTGCTGGGGCAGGCGACGTTCCTGACGAACTACCCCGACCTCCTCGGCACCGAGCAGGTGCTGCCGGTGCCGCTGTGGAGCCTCGCGATCGAGGAGCACTTCTACCTGCTGTTTCCGCTGGCCTACCTGCTGTGGCTCGGGCGCCTGTCGCCGCGTCGGGCGGCCCTGGCATGCCTGGCACTGTGCGGCGGCGTGCTGGCCATCCGCTGCCTCAACGTGTGGCGGCTCGCCGATTACAGCCTGAACTACTCCTGGACCCACACCCGCATCGACGCGATCCTGTTCGGCTGCTGCCTCGGCCTGTGGAACAACCCGGTGATCCCGGCCGACCGCGCCTGGCGGCCGAAACCCCGGCACGTGGCGGCGGCGGGCGCGGTGATCCTCGCCACCCTCGCGGTGCGGAACCCCGCCTTCCGCGAGACCCTGCGCTACACGCTGCAGAGCGCGGCGCTGTTCGTGCCGTTCTCGGCCGCCTTGCAGGGCCGCGGATGGGTGGTGCGGGCGCTCGGCTCCGCGCCGATGCGCCGGCTCGGGCTCTACTCCTATAGCTTCTACCTCCTGCACCCGACGATGATCGCGCTGCTGCTGCACCTGCGGCCGGGCTTGGGGTCCCTCGTACTGATCGTCGCCGGCCTCGTGCCGACCCTGGCCCTGTGCGCGCTGATGCAGGCCTGGGTGGAGCGCCCCTGCGCCCGGCTGCGGCGGCGCCTGCTCGACCCGTCCGGCCGGCCGCCGGAACCGAGCCTCGCCGACCCGGAGCGGCGGGCGGCCTGAACCGCGACGCATGAACCGTAGGACATGGGCGACGTTGCTCCGGGACCCCAAAGGAGCCGCCGATGCGCCGCCTGATCTTGAGCTGCCTGCCGACCTGTCTGCTCCTCGTCGCCGGCCCCGCCGAGGCCCAGCGCGTCGACACCACGACGCTCACCTGCGCCCAGGCCCGCGGCGCCGTCGCCCGCGCCGGCGGCATCGTGCTCGGCACCGGCGGCCCGACCTACGACCGCTTCGTGCGCGACCGCAGCTTCTGCGAGGCGACGGAGGTCACGCGCACCGCCACCGCGCCGACGCGCACCGACCCGAAATGCTTCGTCGGCTACACGTGCATCGAGCCGGGCTACGACGACTGGTTCGGAGACCGCTGACCCGCAGCCCGTCTCACTGCAGCCCGTCTCAATGGAAGAACGGCAGGGCGTGCGGGGCGAGGTAGCCGAAGGCGAGCAGCACCGCGCCGGCTGCGCCGAGCAGGCCGCCGGCGAAGACCAGGGCCACGATGCCGGTGATTACCTCGGCCGAGGCCAGCACGATGCCGATCTGGAAGGCGGCCGAGGCGAGTTCGTAATGGTGGTAGCGCAGCAGCGAGAGGTCGCGGTGCGCTTGCGCGGTCTTGGCCTTCTCGGCGAGCTCCTTGCGGCCCTCGCCGGTGGCGGGCTCGGAATCCCAGCGCGCCATGGTCTTGGCCCACTCGGCGCGCTTTGCCGCGATCGCCTCCTGGTTCGGCCCCGGCGGCACCAGGGCCACCGCTTCGTCGGCGGTCTTCAGCACCGTGGCGCGGATGGTCCGCGCCTGGAAGAACGCCCACTGGTTGGCCGCCTCGACGTTCGCGCCGATCGCGTCGGTCTGCGCCGCCTTGCCCAGCGTCTCGCTGAAGGCGAGGAACAGCGCCAGCACCGAGATCAGCAGCGCGACGCGCTTGTTCGACCCACCACCCGCTCCGTGACCACCCGACATCCGCCCAAAGCTCCCCGTTGATTCGTGCGGGCGCAGTCACAGCCCATCCGGCCTGCGGATGCAACGCGGCCGAGCTTCTAGGCCGATCCCCCGGCACCGCTTAAGGTCCGGCGCGGCCCGATTCGCGGCCCCCGATCGTCGTTTCCGGAGGACGCGTGATGCGTATCGCTACCCTCACCCCCGTGACCCTCGCCGTCTTGACCCTCGCCCTCGGATTGACCGGGCCCGTCCGCGCCCAGGCGCCGGCGCCGGCGAAGCTGGTGCCCCAGGTCACCCTCGATCCGGCGCGCCTGGCGGCGGCGAAGGCGGTCGTCGCCCGCGCCCAGGGCGACCGCGACACCACGCTTCAGGCGATGACGGCGCCGATGACCGCGATGGTCCAGCAGATGGGGCTCAAGCAGCCCGATCGGGCCAAGGTCATGGTGCAGGAGGTGATCATGCCGATCCTGTCGGCGCATTACGACGAGCTGCTCAACCTTCAGGCGATCTCGTTCGCGGCGGTGCTGTCGAAGGAAGACCTGGAGGCGATCGCCGCGTTCTACGACACGCCGGCCGGCCGCAACATGGCCAAGGCGCAGCCGCAGCTGGCCCAGGCCCAGCTGTCGGGCATGCAGCACTGGATCGGCAGCCTGGCCGGCGAGATGCAGACGAAGCTCCAGGCCACCGCCGAAGCTCATGGCTGGGCGCCGGGCGGAAACCGGCCGAAGCCGAACTGAGCCCCAGGCTCTTTGCGCGGCGCGCCGCCCGCTCCGCGCGGGGGCGCCTGCTCCGCGCGGGCGGTGCCTACTCGGCGGCCTGCGCGAACACCGTGCCGGCGCGCGGCAGGTCGAGGGTGTCCCAGGTCTCGACCAGCGCCGCGGTCAGCGTGGCGATGCGGGCGTCGTCGTGGAACGGCGAGGGGGTGATGCGCAGACGCTCGGTGCCGCGCGGCACCGTCGGGTAGTTGATCGGCTGGATGTAGATGGCGTGGCGCTCGAGCAGGTGGTCGGCCGCCGCCTTGCACAGCTCGGCGTCGCCGACCATCACCGGCACGATGTGGGTCTCGGTGGCGAGCACCGGCAGGCCGGCTTCCTCCAGCGCACGCTTGGTCGCGGCGGCCTGGCGCTGGTGCGCCTCGCGCTCCCCGTTCGAGCGCTTGAGGTAGCGCACCGAGGCCCGCGCCGCGGCCGCGATCGCCGGCGGGATCGCCGTGGTGAAGATGAAGCCCGGGGCGAAGCTCCGCACCGCGTCGCAGAGGGCGGCCGAGCCGGTGATGTAACCGCCGACGCACCCGAACCCCTTGGCGAGCGTGCCCTCGATCACGTCGACGCGGTGCATCACGCCCTGGCGCTCGGCCATGCCGCCGCCGCGCGGCCCGTAGAGGCCGACCGCGTGGACCTCGTCGAGGTAGGTCATCGCGCCGTATTTTTCGGCGAGGTCGCAGATCGCGCCGATCGGCGCCACGTCCCCGTCCATCGAGTAGACGCTCTCGAAGGCGATCAGCACGTTGCGGCCGGCGGCCGCGATCAGCAGCTCTTCCAGGTGCGCGACGTCGTTGTGGCGGAAGATCCGCTTCTCGCAGCCTGCGTGGCGCACGCCCTCGATCATCGAGTTGTGGTTGAACGCGTCCGACAGGATCAGGCAGTCCGGGATCAGCTTGGCGATCGTCGAGATGCCGGCCTGGTTCGAGACGTAGCCCGAGGTGAAGACGAGGCCGGCCTCCTTGCCGTGCAGGTCGGCGAGCTCGCGCTCGAGGTCGACCAGCGGCGAGTTGTTGCCGGCGATGTTGCGGGTGCCGCCGGCGCCGACGCCGCAGCGCCGCGCCGTGTCGGTGAGCGCGGCCACCACCTCCGGGTGCTGGCCCATGCCGAGGTAGTCGTTCGAGCACCACACGGTGATCTCGGAGGTCGCCCCGTCGGGCCGCCGCCAGTTCGCGATCGGGAAGCGCCCGGCGATCCGCTCGATGTCGGCGAAGACCCGGTAGCGGCGCTCGCCGTGCAGGCGCGCCAGCGCGCCCTGGAAATGCGCCTCGTAGTCGTTGCCGCGAACCGGACCCTGCGCGTGCGCGTGGGCTGGGGAGGAGGCAGGCCGGGTCTCGGGCATGGATATCCTTGGGGCTGGCCGGCGTCGGACGCGAGGTCGTCGCGGCTGGCCTTGTTCGGATGCCGAGGGCGCGCCTGCGGACCCTGAGAGGCCCGGCGCACCCGATCGCGCATCGGGTGAATGAGGAATCCGGCGGCCTCGCGTGGCGCCGCCGGACAGGAAGATACAGCCGGATCTAGAATCGGTTCAAGGTGACGAGGCGTCATCCCTGCCTTGCAGGGCGTCGGGGTGCGTCCGGCCCCGCCGCGTGTGCGGATTGTGAGGTGCCCGACGACGACTTAGGAGTCCAAGGCGACGATGGGTCGCGAGGACCGGAACGACGTCACTTGAAGCCATGACGACGAAGAACGACGAAGCCCGCGCCGAGCGCTTGAAGGCGGCGCTCCGCGAAAACCTGCGGCGGCGGAAGGGGCAGGTCCGCGGCCGCGGCGAGGCGGCGGAGCGCGACGACTCGGCTGCGGACGCTGCGCAGCCGGACGAACCGGACGGGCCGGCTTCCGAGGCGCCGTCAACCTGACGACAGGTCGCCGAGCCGCGCAACGATCGCGTCCGGACGCCGACCGCGCCCGCGTCGCGGCAGCGGACGGATCCACACCCGTCGACGTCCTGCGAGCCGCCCGGCATGCAACCCCGGACCGGCCAGCGCGTGCATCGGTCCCCTTTCGGACAAAACTCGCCTATAGGCTGCGCGCAAGCATGGGCGGCGAGCGCCCTGAGGGGCAAGGCCGGCGGCGCGCGGAACGAGGCGCGGCGCGTGAGGATCACGAGACCATGGACCGCATCCACATCACCGGCGGCGTGCCGCTCAACGGCACGATCCCGATCTCGGGGGCGAAGAACGCCGCCCTGCCGCTGATGATCGCGAGCCTGCTCACCGGCGACACCCTGGAACTCGCCAACGTTCCGCGGCTCGCCGACATCGCCGCGCTGACCCGCATCCTCGGCAACCACGGCGTCGACCACATGGTGGTCGGCAAGCGCCCGGGGCAGACCACCGAGACCGGCCAGACCATCCGGCTCACGGCGTCGAACGTCATCGACACAACGGCGCCCTACGAGCTGGTCTCGACCATGCGCGCGAGCTTCTGGGTGGTCGCGCCGCTGCTCGCCCGCTTCGGCGAGGCCAAGGTCTCGCTGCCGGGCGGCTGCGCCATCGGTACCCGGCCCGTGGACCTCCTGATCATGGCGCTGGAAAAGCTCGGCGCGCAGATCGAGATCGATGCCGGCTACGTCGTCGCGCGTACGAAAAACGGCCTGCGCGGCGCCGAGATCGACTTCCCGAAGGTCACCGTCGGCGGCACCCACGTGGCGCTGATGGCGGCCTCGCTCGCCTACGGCACCACGGTGATCTCCAACGCCGCCCGCGAGCCGGAGGTGGTGGATCTGGCCGACTGCCTGATCAAGATGGGCGCCCGCATCCAGGGCGCCGGCACGCCCCGCATCGTGATCGAGGGCGTCGCCCGCATGAACGGCGCCCGCCACGAGGTGCTGCCCGACCGGATCGAGACCGGCACCTACGCCATGGCGGTGGCGATGACCGGCGGCGACGTGGTGCTGGAGAACACCCGCGCCGACCTGCTGCACTCGGCCCTCGACATCCTCTCGACCACCGGCGCCGAGATCACCCAGGTTCCCGGCGGTATTCGCGTCCGGCGCAACGGCGCCGGGATCGCGGCGGTGGACGTGACCACCGACCCGTTCCCGGGCTTCCCCACCGACCTGCAGGCGCAGTTCATGGCGCTGATGACGCTGGCCAACGGCCAGTCGCAGATCCGCGAGACCATCTTCGAAAACCGCTTCATGCACGTGCAGGAGCTGGCCCGCCTCGGCGCGAAGATCCGCCTCGAGGGGGATCTGGCCATCGTCGAGGGCGTGGAGCGCCTCAAGGGCGCGCCCGTGATGGCGACGGACCTGCGCGCCTCGGTGTCGCTGGTGATCGCGGGGCTGGCGGCCGAGGGCGAGACCCAGATCAACCGGGTCTACCACCTCGACCGTGGCTTCGAGGCCCTGGAGGCCAAGCTCGCCCGCTGCGGCGCGCGGATTGAGCGCGTGCGGGCCTGAGGCCCGAAAGCCCGAGCTTCGGCCGGGCCGCAATCGGAGCGGTGCGGGGCCGGCCGATCGCGGGCAGTGCCGGTTGGGCGTGCTTCTGAATTTGCGAGACGAGAATCGATCGACGTCAATCGGTTTCACGAGCCGTCAAGAAAGAAGGCAGATTTTATTCTTATCATCATCGTGCGTCAGGCGTATTGCTTGGACGATAAGCTTCGGTCTCCGGCAAGAAATTTTAACGCATACCTGCGACAAGATCTGGCTCAAGCTCTTCGAGCATCTTCGAGACGGATCGATGTCGGTATTCTCACGCCTCGAGGCACGCCTGCCCGCCATGACCATCGGGCTCGCTCTCCTGAGCGCCACGGCGATGGGCGGGTACAGTTGGTACTCGGCCCGGGCCGGGTTGGTGGATGCGGCACGCGAGCGGCTGCAACTCGCCGCCGACGCGCGGCGCGATGGGGTCGAGCTGGTCGCCGACCGCATGCAGGCCGACTTCCTCACGGTGGCGGCGCACCCGCAGGTGGTGTCGAACGTCGCCGACCTGATCGAGACGCTCGATCCCGCGAAGCCCGACTATGCCGGCCTCCTCGCCGCCTTCCGGGCGCCCGAGACGGCCGCGGCCCGCATCGCGCTCGACGGCACCGCGACCAACACGATGTACGGGCGGCGGCACGCGAAGGTGCAGGAGGTCGGCCGCAAGCTTCTGGCGCAGGCGGGCTACGCCGACCTGCTGGTGCTCGATGAGGGCGGGCGCGTCGTCTACACCACCACCAAGGGCGAGGACTTCGCCCGTCCGGTCTCCGATCCGGCGCTGCGGGGAACGGGGCTCGCGCGGCTGTTCGAGCGTCTCAGGGCGGCCGATCCCGAAGCCGCCCTGTTCGAGGACTTCGCGGCCTATCCGGTCGACGCCGGGCCATCCGCCTTCATCGGCCGCGCGGTGACGAAGCGCGCCAACGTCGCCATGGGCACGGCGCAGGCGGCCGAGCGCATCGGCTACGTCGTGATGCGGGTCGGGCCGGCCCTGTTCGACCGCACCCTGTCGAAGCGCACCGGCCTCGGCGAGACCGGGCAGATGCTCTCGGCCGGCGCCGACGGCCTGCTGCGCACCCAGCCGCCGCTCAACCCGGACGCGAAGGCCGGCAGCCCCCTGGGCGCGCTCGGGATCGCCCCGAGCCGCCTCACGGAGGGGCGGCCGTTCGACTTCGAGGCCCCGCAAGGCCGGCGCCTGGCGGCGTCCTCCGTCGTCTCGGTGCTCGGGGCGCCCTGGACGGTGATCGCCGAGCAGAGCTTCGGCGAGGCGATCGGCGCCGTCTCGACCCTGTCGCGCACGCTTGCCCTGGTCGGGCTCGGGGTGCTCGCCGGCACCGCCGTCCTCGGCCTGCTGCTGGCCCGATCGATCGTGCGGCCGCTCGGCGCGCTCACCGCGGCGCTCAAGGCCCTGGCCGCCCGGCAGGCGCTGGAGCAGGTGCCCGGCAGCACCCGGCGCGACGAGATCGGCGACATCGCCCGGGCCGTGGTGACCATCCGCGACGTCTCCCTCGAGGAGGCCGCGGCGCAGTTGAAGACGACCGAGGCCACCCGCTTGCGCGAGGAGCAGGCGCGCCGCGCCCTCCTGCGCGACCTCGCCGAACGCTTCGAGCGCTCGGTCGGCGGCATCGTCGCGCGGGTCGCCGGCTCGGTTGCCGGGCTGCAGGCCGCCTCGGGCGGCATGCGCGACGCGGTCGAGGGCACCTCGCAACGGTCGAGCAGCGTCGCGACCACCGCCAACGAGACCGCCCAGAACGTCAACACCGTCGCCGCGGCGGCCGAGGAGCTCGGGGCCACGGTCCAGGAGATCGGGCGGCAGGTCGAGCAGGCGGCGGAGATGTCGGACGGCGCGGTGCGCGAGGCGACGCGGACGCAGGCCGCCATGGACGCGCTGGCCGCGGCCGCGACCCGGATCGGCGACGTCGTCGGCCTGGTCTCGACCATCGCCGGCCAGACCAACCTGCTGGCGCTCAACGCCACGATCGAGGCGGCGCGCGCCGGGGAGGCGGGCCGCGGCTTCGCGGTGGTGGCGGCGGAGGTGAAGGACCTGGCTTCGCAGACGGCGCGGGCAACGGGTGAGATCGGCCAGCAGATCGCCTCGATCCAGGCAGCCGCGGGCGAAGCCTCCGAGGCGATCCATGCGATCGCCGGGCGGATCGAGGCGATGAACCGGGTGTCGACCAGCATCGCCGCCGCGGTGGAGGAGCAGGGCGTCACGACCCAGGAGATCGTGCGCAACATGGGCGAGGCTTCGGCCGGGACCAGCGCGATGACGGCGGACATCGCCGCGGTCGCCAGCGCCGCGAACGCAGCCGGCAGCGAGGTCGCGGCGGTGCTGCTCGCCTCGAACGCGCTGGCCGGCCAATCGGAGGAACTGCGCGCCGAGGTCGGCAGCTTCCTGGCGGGCGTCCGCGCCGCCTGAGCGGCGCGGGTCGTTCGGCGGCTCGGCCCTGGGGGCCGGCGCGCTCCCGACCGAAGGCGGGGATCGGGGAGGGATCATGCTCTCCGAGCTCGCCGAGGACAGCAGCTCGCCCAGGACGCTCGCACCAGCCCGCGCGGTTCGCGGCGCCGAGGGCCTAAAACACGAAGGGCCGCCCGACCCGATGGCTGGACGGCCCCCGCAAGGCGGGATCGCGGCGATCAGCGGCCGATGGCGCCGCGCTTGAAGCCGAAGCCCGGGACCTCGCAGCCGCAGGACGAGTTGAACGGTGCCGGGCGGGTCACGCAGTTGCCGCGGGCGGTGACGCAGATGCTGCCGCCGCGGCCGCCGCCGCGGAAGTCGTCGCGGTCGCGGCGGCGCTCGTAGCGGTCCTCCTCGTAGTCGCGACGGCGCGGGCGGTCTTCGTCGTAGCCGCGGTCGAACCGGCGCGGGCCGCCGTACTCGTTGCCGTAATACTGGGCGCTGGCCCCGGTCGCGCCGAGGGTCGTCCCGAGGGTCAGGGCGGCGATGGCCGCGAGGGTGTAGCGCTTGATGGTCATGGGATGTGTCCGTCTCCGGTCCGAGATCGACGTGGGGTCTACGATTGGCTGCCTGAACGGCGGCTGAGGCCGGCGCAACAGCTGTCTGCGCCCCGGCCTCGACGCTCAACGCGCCAGACTGCGCATCGGCCGTCCCGATCCTCCGGTATGGTGGATGCGAGGCACCGGACACCATCCGCCGCGGCCCGTGCGACCCGGCCGCGGTTGCCGGAAGCGGCCGGCCTCGCTACTGACGCGGGCGAAAATGTTTCCCGTGAAACCCTCTCCGGAGCGGCCCGCCGACATGGAGCTTCTCAAGCTCGCCGCCCTCGACGCCGAGGACCTCACCGTGATCTCGGCGCACCTGCAGGATGCGGTGCTGAACGTCGCCGACCTCACGTTCCTAGCCGCCGAGCACCGCTTCGTGCTCGCGCTGCGCCGGTTCGATTGGCAGAGCCCGGAGACGCCGCGGCGACGGCTCGCCGGCCTGCATTTCGAGCGCGTGCTCGGGGTCCGCACCCGCGGCCTGACGCCGGGGGACGCGCCCTTGAGCCTGCTCGCGATCACCTTCGAGGAGACCGAGGCGCCCTCGGGCCTGGTCACGCTGCTGTTCTCGGGCCAGGCCGCGATCCGCCTCGAGGTCGAGTGCATCGAGGTGCGGATGAAGGACCTCGGCCCGGTCTGGGAGGCCGAGAGCCGCCCGGGCCACGCGGCGCCCGCGCCCGGCCCGTCGGCTTGAGCCGTCGCGCCCCACACCATCAAGAGAAGCACGCGCCGATGATCCGCCTCGATAGCAGCGACCCGACCTTCGCGGAGGATTTCGCCCGGCTGCTCACGGTCAAGCGCGAGATCTCGGAGGACGTGGACGAGACCGTGCGCGGCATCATCGCCGGCGTGGTGAAGGGCGGCGACACCGCGCTCGTCGACTACACCCGTCAATTCGACCGGCTCGGCGAGGGCTTCACCGCGTCCGCCTTGCGGGTCACCGAGGATGAGATCGCCGCGGCGCTCCAGGCCTGCCCACCCGAGGCGCTGGAGGCTTTGCGCTTCGCCGCTGCCCGGATCGAGGCGTTCCATGCGGGCCAAGTCCCCGGCGACCGGATGGAGACCGACGCCCTTGGCGTCACCTCGGGCTGGCGCTGGACCGCGCTGGAATCGGTGGGGCTCTACGTGCCCGGCGGCACGGCGAGCTACCCGTCCTCGGTGCTGATGAACGCGATCCCAGCGCGCGTCGCCGGCGTGCCGCGGATCGTCATGGTCGTGCCGATGCCCGACGGGCAGTCGAACCCGTTGGTGCTCGCCGCCGCGCACCTGTCGGGCGTGCACGAGGTCTACCGCGTCGGCGGGGCGCAGGCGGTGGCTGCGCTGGCTTACGGCACCGAGACGATCGCCCCGGTCGCCAAGGTCGTCGGCCCCGGCAACGCCTACGTCGCGGCGGCCAAGCGCCGGGTGTTCGGGCAGGTCGGCATCGACATGATCGCCGGCCCCTCCGAGGTGCTGATCCTGGCAGACGGCCACGCCAACCCCGATTGGATCGCCGCCGACCTTCTGGCCCAGGCCGAGCACGATGTGGCGGCCCAGTCGATCCTGATCACCGACAGCGCGGAACTCGCCGAGGCCGTGGAGGCCGCCGTCGAGCGGGCGCTGACCACCCTGCCGCGCCAGGAGATCGCGCGGGCGAGCTGGCGCGACTACGGCGCGATCGTCCGGGTGAGGCACTTCGACGAGGCGGTGCCCCTGGTCGATCGCCTCGCGCCCGAGCACCTGGAGATCGAGACGCAGGACGCCGAGGCGCTGTCCAAGAAGATCCGCAACGCCGGGGCGATCTTCCTCGGCTCCCACACGCCCGAGGCCATCGGCGACTACGTCGGCGGCCCCAACCACGTGCTGCCGACGGCGCGCTCTGCGCGGTTCTCCTCGGGCCTCGGCGTCCTCGACTTCATGAAGCGCACCACGATCCTCGCCTGCACGCCGGAGAGCTTGCGGGCGCTCGGCCCCGCGGCGATAACGCTGGGCCGGTCGGAGGGCCTCGAGGGGCATGCCCGCTCCGTCGCGATCCGGCTGAACCTGTAGGGGCATGCGCACGATGTCGGAGGCCAAGGGGACTGAGACGCAGGCTGAGAAGCCGGCCGGCAAGGGCACGGACCGCCTGGTCTCGGTGGCGCTCGACGAGGACTCGATCGGCCGCGGCAACCCGGACCAGGAGCACGAGCGCGCCATCGCGATCTTCGACATCATCGAGGACAACCACTTCGCCATCCCCGGTCGCACCGGCCCCTACGCGCTCCACCTCGGGCTCGTGGAGAACAAGCTCTCCTTCGCGATCCAGTCGCCGTCGGGCGAGCCGGTGATGACCCACCTGCTGTCGCTGACGCCTTTCCGCCGGGTGATCCGCGACTACGAGATGATCTGCGAGAGCTACTACAACGCCATCCGCACCGCCTCGCCGACGCAGATCGAGGCGATCGACATGGGCCGGCGCGGCCTGCACAACGAGGCCTCGGAGACCTTGAAGGAGCGGCTCTCCGGCAAGGTCGACCTCGACCACGACACCGCGCGGCGGCTGTTCACCCTGATCTTCGCCTTGCACTGGAAGGGCTGAGGTGGCGTTGCGCCGCCCCGAGCGCGCTCCGCCGAAGTGGGCACCGGTTCGGCGTCAGAGCGCGCGGCATCGCGGAGTCCCGGCATCGCTTCCGATCGCGACGCGATCGGAAGCGATGCCGGGTCCGCACCGACGCTGAAAGCCCACGCGCGATGGACGTCCTCGTCCCGCCTCAGCCCGGCGACCTCGTCGTGCCGCGCAAGCGCCGGGTGCAATCGGTGCTGTTCATGTGCAACTTCAACGCCGTGCGCTCCCCCGCGGCGGAGGTGATCGCGCGCCACTACTTCGGCAAGTCGGTCTACGTGCAATCGGCCGGCGTGCGCTCGGGCGAGCCGGTCGACCCGTTCATGGTCGCGGCGCTGGACGAGATCGGCATCGACGCCAAGAAGCACCGGCCGCGCACCGTCGAGGAGCTCGACGAGTGGGAGGGGCTGAACTTCGACCTGATCGTGACGCTCGCCCCCGAGGCCCACCACAAGGCGCTGGCCCTCACCCATACGCTCGCCGCCGACGTCGAGTACTGGCAGACGGCCGACCCGACCATCCTCCAGGACGCCTCGCGCGACCAACGCATGGACGCCTATCGCGACGTCCGCGACGGGCTGACCTACCGGATCAAGATGCGGCTGAAGGGGTAGGGGACACGGGGCGCTGGTTTTCTTCCCTCCTCGCAGAAGGGGGAGGGGGACGCGGCTCCGCGTGCCCTCAGGCCTCGATCCGGCGCATCCCCGTCACCGCGCCATAGCTGTTGGCCTCGATCCGCGCGGCCGCCTGGCGCAGGGGCTCGATCGCCACCGCCATGTGGTGGCCGTTGGCGTGGAGCAGCGTGTCGGCGTCGAGCATCAGGCCGGTATGGCCGCGCCAGTCGACGAAGTCGCCGCGGCGTAAGCCCTCGAAGGCGAGCGGCAGGGGCCGGCCGACGGCGCGGGCCTGCTGGTCGGCATCGCGCGGGCAGGGGAGGCCGGCAAGATCCAGGCAGAGCTGGACCAGGCCCGAGCAGTCAAGGCCGAGGCTGGTGCGCCCGCCCCAGAGGTATGGGGTGCCGACGAGCCGTTCGGCGGTGCCGGCATAGTCCGGCGTCGTCCGGTCGAGCGGCGCGCAATGGGCCGAAAACACGAAGGCGTCGCCGACCCGCACGAAGTCGCCCTCCGTCCCCGCGACCGCGATCCGCGCGCCGAGGCTCAGATGGCCGAGCGCCGGGCGCTTCATGTCGGGGGCGGGGTAGAGGAAGCTGCGCAGCGCCGTCACCCGGTGGGTCGGGGCCGGGTCGGCCGGGCCGAGGCTCGCCGCGGGCAGGTAGCCGACATAGCCGTCGCGCACGAGCTGGACCCAGGCGAACCCGTCGCGAACCTCGTACAAGGTCACCGCGTCGCCCATCACCGCCTCCGTCTCGAGGCCGGCTTCCGCACGCGGCGTCCGGCGCAAGGGGGCCGCCGGGATCACGACCTGCCGTGGCTCGCCGGCGACGAAGCGTGCCGCCTCAACTGTGCCGCGTAGGCGGATGTCGGCGAGATCCGGCCGAGCCGGCGTTGTCCGCGGGTCGTGGGTCAGGGTTTCGCTACGCGACATGACGGCTCGGGTTTTCAGGCGGTTCGAGCTTGCATGATCGGCTTCCGCCGTGACCGAACCACGCCTGCGCCGATCGCCCATGCTGCGCCATTTCGACGCAGTACCGTGACGCGCGAGGTGGCAATTGCATCATGAATGCGCTGACGCCGTCGAAGACAGATGAGCGGCCTGCCTGTCCATTCGGCACCCTCGGTCCATGCGGGGGCCGACCGCGCCGGCCGCGTTTTGATGCAGTGCACAATGGCCTCGAATCGGGTAGGGTCCGAGGATGACGAGCGCGAGCCCAGCCGTGAAGAAGTCGAAGAAGAGCTTTGCCGACCTGCCGCCGATCCGGGTCCGCCGCGAGCCGCCGACCATCGTCGAGGCGGTGATCGCCGCGCAGGACCTGTCCGACGACCTGGAGCAGCAGATCGAGATCGCCGCCGGGCTGATCGGCCTGCCCGCGGACGAGGTCCGCCCGCACGTCGTGGCGGCGGTGAAGGCCAAGCCGGAGCGGATGCCGGAGCGCATCATCGCCCAGGCCGGCCCGAGCCGCGCGCCCCGTACCGTCATCGTCGAGCGCCGCACCCGGCCGCCGGTGATCGTCGAGCGCCGCGGCCGCCCCCTCGACCCGCGGCGCTGAGGTCGCCCGCGGATCGCGTCCAGGTTCGGTGCTACCAGGCGAGGGTCTCGCCGCGGTAGTCGAGGTACATTGTGCCGGGCTGGCCGAGCCGGGCCTCGATCACGTCGGCCATGCCGCCGACGCTGGTCGCCACGTCGATGTCCGCCTCGGCGCCCCCCATCTCGGTCCGCACCCAGCCCGGGTGCATCAGAACCACGCTCAAGGCCTCCGCCTGGTGGCGGATCGCGAAGCTACGCACCAAGGTGTTCAGCGCCGCCTTGCTGGCGCGGTAGTTCTCCCAGCCGCCCGAGGTGTTGAGCCCGACGCTGCCGAGGATCGAACTCATGAACACCAGGCTGCCGCCGGGTGCGAGGCGGTCGCGGAAGGTCTCCGCGAAGCGCACTGGGCTGATCGCGTTGGTGAGGTAGACCTGCGCCGCGACCTGCCGCGGCACCGCGTGCAGCGGATCGTGCGCTTGCGTCGCGACGCCGGCGACCACGAACACCAGATCGAAGGTCTGCGATGCGAGCCGATCGTGCAGGCCTGAGACCGCCGCGTCGTCGTCGATGTCGGCGGTCTCGATCGTCAACGCCTCGGATTTCAGGGCGGCGAGCCCCGGCGATGCGTTGCGCTGGGTCGCGGTGACGCGCCAGCCGCGCGCCAGGAAGGTCTCGACGAGCCCGAGACCGAGGCCGCGCGAGGCCCCGACGATGAGCGCGTTCTTGGCCGACGGATGGTTGGCTGCTGCCATGGGATGTCTCCGTGGGGACCGGGTCCGAGGTACGACCTGTGCCGAGAGAATTGGCGTCGTTGCGGCCGGGCGACAGACCCCGGTGCAGCGGCAGCGTGTGCCGGCGCACCGATTCCGGGGCGCGGTTCCAGGTCGAGCCCGCATCGCGAGGGACTCCAAGCGGCGAGCAATTTGCTGCAGATCTCCTGGTTCGTATGTGAGGGCACCGGCTCGAATCGCGTGAGCGGGCCGCTCGATGCCGGAGAGAGCCATGACCCTGCAAGATGTCCTCGTCCCGACCTACCTTCAGATGCTGGAGGCGCTGTCGGCCTGGCTCGGCAAAGCCGAGACGCAGCAGCCGGAGGGCGCCGAGACGCTGCCTGCAGAGCGCTTGGCAAACGACATGTTCCCGCTGTCGACGCAGGTCCGTTTCGCCTGCGTGCAGGCTCATGAAGGCGTCGCCCGATTGCGCGGCGAGCCGCTTCCGCCGGCGGTCGAAGTCCTGATCGACGAGGGTCGGAACGCGGGCGACCGTCCCGGCTCGATCGCGGAGGCGCGGGAGAGGATCGCCGAAACGGTGGAGGCCGTGCGGGGCGCCGCCGTTGCCATGCCGACCATCGACCCGGCGACGCCGATCGCCCACACGCTGCCGCAGGGCTTGGTGTTCGACCTCACGGCCGAGCAGTACGTGCGCGACTGGGCGCTGCCGCAGTTCTATTTTCACGTGATGGCGGCCTACGCGATCCTGCGCGCAAGCGGCGTCGAGCTCGGCAAGGCCGATTACGTCGCCCACATGTTCGCGTATCTGCGCCCGGGCACGCCGCCCGCCCCATAGGCGCCCGCTCAATCCCCCGTCTGCACCGCCCAGGTGGCGTGGCGGATGCCGGGTTGGGTCGCCAGCGCCGCCACCACCGCGTCGAGGTCCTTGGCCGCCACCGCGCTGGCGATGAGGGTCGCGACCACGTCCACCGCCGCGTCGCCGCGCTCCTCCACCGCGACGCCGCCGACCGGGTAGCCCGCCGCCTCGAGCCGCTCGACCAGCATGTCCTGCGCCGGGCCGGCCGCACCGGGGGCGGTGGTGACCTGGACCTCGTAGGTCGCCTCCGTGGCACTCTCGTCGATCGGGAAGCGGTTGATCGCGTTGACGAGCGGGCGCAGCAGGGTGTTGCAGGCCAGGACGGCGACGGCGACGAACAGCGCCTCCAGCGGCAGGTCGGCCCCGGCGAAGGCGCCGACTGCGGCCGAGCACCACAGGGTCGCTGCCGTGTTGAGGCCGCGGACGTTCATGCCCTCCTTCATGATCACGCCGGCGCCGAGGAAGCCGATGCCGGAGATCACGTAGGCGACGGTGCGGGTGGCGCCCTCGGCCCCCGTCAGCCGCATGCCGAGGTCGACGAAGGCGGCGGCCCCCACCGCCACCAGCACCGCCGTGCGCAGGCCGGCGGTGCGCTGGCGGTACTGACGCTCGGCGCCGATCAGGGTGCCGAGCACGAAGGCGACGACCAGGCTGATCGCCGAGTTGACCGGTTCGGGGAGGGGCGTGGGCAGAAGGACCATCCGGTCTCCTAGACGGACGCGCATGACGCTTCCGTGACGATCTCCGCTACCACCGCAGGTCGCGGCGGGATTGACGGGTGCCCCGGGCAGCGGGCACACCGGCCTTGCTCATGGATCGCTCAAGAATCCAGGTGCCGCGGCCACGTCCGCGGCGTTCGACGAGGAGACTTGCAGGATGAAGGCTCACCTACAGTCGGCCGGGCTTTTCCGCGCATGAGCGGTGGCATGAGCGGTGCCGCTCTCGCTGAGCGCCCCGGCGCCGTCTCCGATCCGTTGCGGGCCCGCATCCTCGAACTTCGCGCCGGTTTGGAGCACGGGCTCATCGGCTGCGAGGGCTTGGTCGAGCGCCTGATGATCGGGCTGCTCACCGGCGGCCACCTGCTGATCGAGGGCGCGCCGGGGCTCGCCAAGACCCGTGCCGTCAAGCGGCTCGCCGACGGGCTCGACGGCTCCTTCGCCCGCATCCAGTGCACGCCCGACCTGATGCCGGCGGATCTGACCGGCACCACGGTGTGGCGGCAGGACGCCGGCACCTTCGAGTTCCTGCCCGGCCCCCTGTTCCACTCGCTGATCCTCGTGGACGAGGTGAACCGCGCGCCGCCGAAGGTGCAGTCGGCCCTGCTCGAGGCGATGGCGGAGGGCCAGATCACCGTCTCGGGCACGACCCATCCCCTCGCCGACCCGTTCATGGTGGTGGCGACCCAGAACCCGATCGAGCATGCGGGCACCTTCCCGCTGCCCGAGGCGCAGCTCGACCGCTTCCTGCTCCACGTCGTCGTCGGCATGCCGGACGAGGCCTCCGAGCGGAAGATCCTCGACCTCGTCGAGGGCGAGCTCAACCACCACGGCGAGGCGATGCCGGTGAAGCTCTCGGTCACCGAGGTGCTGGCCGCGCGCGAGGCCGCGCTGAAGACCTACGTCTCGCCGGCCCTGAAGGACTACCTCGTGCGCATCGTCGCCGCGACGCGCACCGATTCCGCCGCGCCCGAGCTTCGCGCCGCGATCGAGCATCCGGCCTCGCCCCGCGGCACCCTGGCGCTGATGGTGGCCGGCAAGGCGCGGGCCTACCTCCACGGCCGCGACCACGTCATCCCCGAGGACGTGGCGGATCTCGCCGCCGACGCGCTCTCCCACCGCATCGGCCTGACCTGGCGCGCCGCCGCCGAAGGCCTCACCACCCGCGGCATCGTCGCCGGGCTGGTGCAGCGGGTGCGGGCGCTCTGAGGGTGCGGGCACCCGCATGACCGCCTCAGCCGCCCCCGAGGCGAACCCGGCCTTCCACCTCTCCGGCGAGGCCCTGATGGGCCTGCGCCACCTCGCCCGCCGCGGTGTCACGCCGGCGACGCGGACGCTGGCGGGGCTGCCCGGCGGCATCGTCACCCGGCGGCGCGGGCGCGGGTCGGAGCCCGACGACGTGCGGCTGTGGTCGGAGGGCGACGACCGGCGCCACATCGACCGAAACGCCACCGCGCGCACCGGCATCCTGCACGTGCGCACCCACCACGACGAGCGCGACCGCGCCGTGGTGCTGCTCGCCGACTTCCGGCCCTCGATGCTGTTCGGCACCCGCCGGGCGCTGCGCTCGGTCGCGGCGGCCGAAGCGCTGGCGCTGCTCGGCTGGCGCGTGGTCGGCGACGGCGGCCGCGTCGGCCTCGTGGTCGCGAGCGGCGACGCGCCGACCGCGTTGCGCCCGGCCGGCGGCGAGCGCGCGATGACGGCGATCACCGGCGCCCTCGCGTCGGCCCACGCCCGCGCGCTCGCGCTGCCAGCGGCCGACGACCCGCCCCTCGACGCGCTGCTGACGCTCGCCCGCAGCCTGCTGCCGTCGGGCGGCCACCTCGTCATCGCCTCGGCGCTCGACAGCCCCGGCGACGACTTCGACCGCCTGCTGACGCTGCTCGCCGAACGCCTCTCGATCCGCCTGATCCTGGTGAGCGACGCCTTCGAGCGGACCCGCCCGCCGGGCTTCTATCCCTTCGCCCTGCCCGACGGCCGCCGCGGCACGGTGCAGGCCGCCCGCCAGCCCACGCGCGAGCCGGCCCCCGGGCGGGTCCCCGCCGACGAGCGCTTGGCCGACTACGCCCGCCGCGGCATCGAAGGCCTGCGCCTCGACGTCGAGGCCGGCCCGGAGGCCTACGCCCCGCTGATGGAACGGCTCGATGCGGTTTTGTGAAGCCGCTGGCATTTCCCTCCCACCCCCGCAGAGGGGGGAGTGGATGCGCACGCCCGTGTGCGGAAAACCATGACCCCCGCCGACGCACTGCCCACCCTCGACGCCCTGCGTGGGCTTCACCTGCCGAACCAGGCGGCGGGGGCGATCTCCGGCGAGGTCGTCGTCGCGAGCCTCGCGGGATTCGCCGCCGCGCTGCTCGTCGGGCTGGTGCGCTATCTTCGTGTCCGCGCCCGCGCCACTCTGCGCCGGGCGGCGTTGCGCGACTTGTCAGCCGCACGAAGCCTCGATCCGGACGCGCGCCTCGTGGCACAGGCCCGGCTGCTGCGCCGCCTCGCCCGCACCCTGCACGGCGAGGCGGCCGCCGCGGCGCAAGGGACGGCGTGGGCGCAGAGGCTCGACGGGCTGTTTTCCACCACCTTTTTCACGGCGGGCGCCGGGCGCACCCTCGTCGAGGGGCTCTACCGCCGCGGCGACCGGCCGGACCCGGCCGCCCTCGACGCCGAGCTCGGGCGCCTGATCGGGCGGATCCGCGGATGAGCCTGCTCCCGGCCTGGGTCACGGCGCTCGCCTCCGCGTTCGATTGGGCCGCGCCGCTGGCGCTGCTGCTCCTGCCGCTGCCGCTGCTGGTTCAGCGCTTCGTCCCGGCGGAAGCCGCGGGCGGCAGCGGCGCGTTGCGCGTCCCGGCCTCGCTGGTGGCGCAGGCGGAGGCCGGCGCCGACGTCGCCGCCCGTGGCCGGCGCCGGACCTGGGCGATCTGGACCCTGTGGGCGGCGCTCGTCGTGGCGCTCGCCGGTCCGCGCCTCGTCCTGCCGGCGACGGCGCTGCCGGCCTCGGGCCGCGAGATCATGCTCGCCATGGACTTGTCCGGCTCGATGGAGCGGCGCGACTTCTCCCTCGACGGCGAGACCGTGAACCGACTCGTCGCGGTCAAGCGCGTCGGCGCCGACTTCATCCGACGCCGCGCCGGCGACCGCATCGGCCTGGTGATCTTCGCCGACCAGGCCTTCGTGGCCGCCGGGCTCACCTTCGACACCGCAAGCGTGGCGCGGGCCCTGGAGGAGGCGACCATCGGCCTCGTCGGCCGTTCCACCGGCATCGGCGACGGCCTCGGGCTAGCGCTGCGCCGGCTCGACCCCAAGGATTCCGGCGGCGAGGGGCAACCGGTCGCGTCCTCGAAGGCGGTGATCCTGCTCTCCGACGGCGCCAACAACGCCGGCCAGACCACGCCGAAGGACGTGGCGGCGCTGGCGAAGGAACTCGGGATCAAGGTCTACACGATCGCGCTCGGTCCCCGCGACATGGCCGACGCCGACGGCGAGCAGGACGTGGTCGACACCGAGACGCTCCGCGAGATGGCCGAGATCACCGGCGGCAAGGCCTTCCGGGTGAAGACCACCGACGACCTCGTCGCGGTCGCCGACGCCATCGACACCCTGGAGGGGGGCCGTGCCAAGGCCCCCCCGGTGCCTCTGCGCCGCGACCTCTGGCCCTGGCCCGCGGCGCTGGCCTTCGCCTGCGCCGGGCTGCTGCTGGCCTCCCGGAGGCGGGGATGAAGCGTCTTCGTTCTAGTCTTTTCGAGCGGGCGCGAGACTTCGGCGCGACCAATACCGCGCATCCCCTCTCCCCGCTTGCGGGGAGAGGGCCGTGCCGACCTCGTCGTCGGCGCGGCGAGGCGGCAGCCGAAGGTGAGGGGGTGCTTCCGGACGCCCGCCTTCGGAAACGCCCCCTCACCGCCGCTTCGGCTTCGCCTGCGCTTCCCGCAGGCACGACGAGGTGCCTGCGGGCCTCTCCCCGCCTGCGGGGAGAGGGGGGCCCTCTCCACCGAGGGAGCGTTCGGCGATGACCCTCTTCGACGCCTACGCGCTCCTACGGCCCTGGTGGCTGCTGGCGATTCCCGTGATCGCCGTGCTGGCCTTCCGGGCCGCCGCTCGCGCGGCGCCGCTCGGCGATTGGGCGCGGGCGGTCGACCCGGCGCTGATGGCGCTGATGGTCCGGCGCGGCGCCGTGCTCGGCGGCCGGCGGCAGGCGAACCTCGCGGCCGCCACCGCCGCGGGGGTCGTCGCGCTGGCGCTCACGGGACCCGCCGTCGAGCGCAAGGACGCGACGACCTTCCGCAACCTCGACGCGACGGTGATCGTCGCCGACCTGTCGCGCTCGGTCGCCGAGGGCGGCGGGCTCAAGGACCTGCGCCAGACCGCGCAAGGCGTGGCCGAGGCCGCCGGCACCCGGGCGGTGGCGCTGGTGATCTATGCCGGCGACGCCTACGTCGCGACCGGGCCGACCACCGACCGCGACAGCTTCGGCACCACCCTGTTCGCGCTGGACGCCGACACGGTGCCCGACCGCGGCAGCCACCCGGAGCGTGGGCTGGCCCTGGCGCGGCGTACCCTGGAGGAGGCGGGGGCGCTGGCCGCCGACGTGGTGCTGATCACCGACGGCGACGGCATCGGCGACGCGGCGTTGCGCGAGGCGGAGGCGATGCGGGCCAAGGGCTGGCGCGTCCAGGGGCTGTTCGTGCCGGCGCACAAGACATTGCCGCCCGGCGCGCCGAAGACCGACCGGGCGGCCCTCGACCGGCTGGTCTCGGCCGGCGGCGGGGTCGCGGCCGACCTGTCTGCGCCGGCCCCCGTGCTCGACGCGGTCGGCGCCGGCACGGCCCAGCACCTGGCCGCGGGCGGCTACGCGGTGCTCGCCTTCGCCGACCTCGGCCGCTGGCTGCTGCTGCTGGCGCTGGTGCCGGCGCTGATCCTGTTCCGGAGGAGTGCGTGATGGCAGCCCGCGCGCTCGGCCGCCTGCCTGTCTCTCCCACCCTTTCAACCGCCCTCTCGCGCGGCTGGCGGCGCTGGGCGCGGATCGTCGGGATCGCGGCGGCCGGCGCCGGCATCCTGGCGCTGCTGCTGGTCTCGCAGCCGCGCACCGGCCTCGGCCGCCTGCTGATGGGGGTCGGACTGCCCTCAGTGGCGCTCGCGATCCTCGACGACCCGGCCTGGCGCGGGCCGGCGCTCTACGAGGCCGGGCGCTACGACGAGGCCGCGGTCTTGTTCCGCAACGGCGGCCGGCGCAATTCGTACAACCTCGGCAACGCGCTCGCCCGGATGGGCGACTATGCCGGCGCGATCGAGGCCTACGACGCGGCGCTGCAGTTCAACCCGCGCGACGCCGACGCGCAGGCCAACCGCTCGCTGCTCGCCAAGCTCGTCGCCGAGGCGATCGACCGCAAGGGCGGCGGCACCGCCAACGGCTCGGCGCAGTACGGCGCCCGCTACAACAACACCGCCAACCAGGAGAAGGACGACACCATACAGGCCAATTCGAGCGGCGAGGGCCTAGCCGGCAACAAGGAGGCGAGCTCGTCCGCCTCGATTCCCGGCAACAGCAAGGTCGCGCGCCGGGGCCAGGCCGAGCAGCAGACCGTCGAATCCGGCCGCGGCGAGGCCCGCGGCTCGGCCGGCGACGCCGCCGGGCGCGGCCGCACCGGCGGCGGCTCGGCGATGGTGGCCGAGGCCCCCGAGAAGGAGGTGCGCCGCGTCACCAAGAGCTTCGAGGCCCACGAGATCCGCCCCGACCGCCTCTGGCTCCAGACCCTGCCGGACGACCCCGGCCGCTACCTCAAGCTCCGCATCAAGGCCGAGCAGACCCGCCGCATCGAAGCCGGCACGAGCATGCCCGCCGGGAGCAACCCATGGTGACGGCTTTGGACGCGACGAGCCCGATCCCGAGGGATGCTCAGGAGACGCCGCGCGGCTCCTTCTCCCATGGGAAGAAGGGTGGGATGAGGGGCGTGACCTCTCCGGCACGTTCTCGTCCCTCACCCCGACCCTCTCCCGCCCGGGAGAGGGGGCCCGCGCCCGCTCCGGCGGCGTTCCGTCATCACGCCCGCGGGTGGATCGGTGCGCTGCTCGCGCTCCTGTTCGTCACCCAGCCCGCCCGCGCCGAGGTCGAGCCCGGCGACCTCACCCTCACGGTGACCCCTGAGCTGAACGGCAACGCCGCGCCCTTCGTGCGCGAGATGGTGCTGCTCAAGATCCACGGGGTCTACAAGCAGCAGATCCTGCTTGAGGAGGTGATCCAGCCGACGCTGGCCAACTTCAGCTGGAGCCAGCTCGGCCGCGACCGCTGGAGCAAGACCAAGCTGAAGGACGGCCAGAGCGCCATCGCCTTCGACCGGGTGATCGCGGTGTTCCCGCACCATGCCGGCGACTTCACCATCGAGCCGTTCGACCACCGCCTGACGATCAACGACAACGGCGACCGCCGCGTCGTCGACGTGCGCTCCGGCCCGATCGCCCTGCCGGTCGCGACCTGGACCAAGGAGGGCGGCGGGCCGGACGCCAAGGAGCCGTGGTGGCTGCCGGCGAAGGACGTGACGATCACCGATTCCTGGTCGCCCGACCCGGAGACGGTGAAGCTCGGCGACACCACACGGCGCATCGTGACGGTGGAGGCGCAGGGGATGGTCGCGGAAGGGCTGCCGCCGCGCCCAGTGATGCGCACCCGCGGCATCCTCACCTTCGCCGGCCCGGTCACCCGCGAGACCCTGATCACCCCCGCCGGGCCGGTGGCGCGCGCCACCTACCAGTGGGACGTGAAGGCCGGCGTGCCCGAGATCATCCCGCTCGACGCGATCGTGATCCCATGGTTCGACACGGTCTCGCGCACGATGCGCGAGGCCGAGATTCCCGCCCGCCAGATCGGCGGCGGCCTGCCCGACCGGGAGGGCGACCTCGCGCCTCCGCTCGCCGCTGCGCCGTGGGTCGCGGCCGCCGCCGCGCTCGCCGCCTTCGGCCTCGGGCTGGCGCTGATCGGGTTCGGGACGGGCGCCGGCGCGCTGCGCCTGCCGCGCGGCACCCGGGCGGCCCTGCGC
>NZ_VRVF01000005.1:0-141375 GCF_008040045.1 Methylobacterium sp. WL8
TCCCGCCGCCGGCGGCGCCGCGCGTCCGGCCCCCGCCGCACGGCCGCCGCTGACGGCGCGCCCGACTCCGGCCGAGCCGCGCAAGACCATCACCGCGGACGTGCGCAAGCCGCAGAACCTGAACTTCATGGCCAAGCCCGCTCCGGCGCCGGAGCCGGAGAAGAGCGCGAGCCCGACTACGGCGGCCCGCCCCGCCGGCTCCGCCGCGCGTCCGGCCGGCCGTCCGGCGGCGAACGAGGACGAGAGCGAGACCAAGCGCGTCATCCGCCGTCCCGGCATGCCACTGAAGATCATCACGCCGCCCAAGACCCCGAAGCAGCCCGGCGGCGACCGCAGCCGCGGCCGTCTCACCATCGCGACCGCGACGTCCGGTGAGGACGAGCGCACCCGTTCGATTGCTTCCTTCCGCCGTCGCCAGCAGCGCATGAGCGGCAGCCGGCACGTCGAGCAGAAGGAGAAGCTGTCGCGTGAGGTGACGATCCCGGAGACGATCACGATCCAGGAGCTCGCCAACCGCATGTCCGAGCGTGCGGTGGACGTGATCCGCCTGCTGATGAAGCAGGGCGAGATCCACAAGATCACCGACGTGATCGATTCGGACGCGGCGCAGCTCATCGCCGAGGAGATGGGCCACACCGTGCGCCGCGTCGCCGAGTCGGACGTGGAAGAGGGCCTGACCTCCGACGAGCCGGATCTCGACGAGGATCTCGATCCCCGTCCCCCGGTCGTCACGATCATGGGTCACGTCGATCACGGCAAGACCTCGCTCCTCGACGCGATCCGCAAGGAGCACGTGGTCGACGGCGAGGCCGGCGGCATCACCCAGCACATCGGCGCCTACCAGGTCGCGTCGCCGTCCGGCGACATGGTCACCTTCATCGACACCCCCGGCCACGCGGCCTTCACCTCGATGCGCGCCCGCGGCGCCAAGGTGACGGACATCGTCGTGCTGGTGGTGGCGGCCGACGACGGCGTGATGCCCCAGACCATCGAGGCGATCCAGCACGCCAAGGCGGCGGGCGTTCCGCTCATCCTGGCGATCAACAAGATCGACAAGCCCGAGGCGAACCCGCAGCGGGTCCGCACCGAGCTGCTGCAGCACGACATCCAGGTCGAGTCGATGGGCGGCGAGACCCTGGAGTTCGAGGTCTCGGCCAAGACCGGCGACGGCCTGCCCGACCTGCTCGAGGGCCTGCAGCTGCAGGCCGAGATCATGAACCTGCGCGCCAACGAGAAGCGCGACGGCGAGGGCACGGTCATCGAGGCCAAGCTCGATCGCGGCCGCGGGCCCGTGGCCACCGTGCTGGTGCAGCGCGGCACCCTGTTCACCGGCGACATCGTCGTCGCCGGCGCCGAGTGGGGCCGCGTTCGCGCCCTCATCGACGACCAGGGCGAGAACATCCAGTATGCCGGGCCGTCGGTCCCGGTGGAGGTCCTCGGCTTCAACGGCACGCCCGATGCCGGCGACCGCGTGATCGTGGTGCCGAGCGAGGCCCGCGCCCGCGAGGTCACCGAGTACCGCGCCCGGACCAAGCGCGAGCGCCAGAACGCCCGCACGGGCGGCGCCAACCGCTCGCTCGTCGACATGATGCGCGACCTGAAGGAAGGCGCCGGCCGCAAGGAGCTGCCGGTCATCATCAAGGGCGACGTGCAGGGCTCGGTCGAGGCGATCTCCGGCGCGCTGGAGAAGCTCGGCAACGACGAGGTCTCGGCGCGCATCCTGCTCGCCGGCGTCGGCGGCATCACCGAGTCGGACGTGACGCTGGCGACCGCCTCCAAGGCGGTCGTGATCGGCTTCAACATCCGCGCCCACAAGGAGGCGCGGGAGCTCGCCGAGCGCAACGACGTCGAGATCCGCTACTACAACATCATCTACGACCTTGTGGACGACATCAAAGCGACCCTGTCGGGCATGCTGCCTCCGACGCTCCGCGAGGAGCGCCTGGGCGAAGCCTTCATCCAGGAGATCTTCGAGGTCTCGAAGGTCGGCAAGGTCGCCGGTTGCCGCGTCTCCGACGGCGTCGTCCAGCGCGGCGCCCATGTCCGCCTGATCCGCGACAGCGTGGTGATTCACGAGGGCAAGCTCTCGACGCTGAAGCGCTTCAAGGACGACGCGAAGGAAGTCACGTCGGGCCAGGATTGCGGCATGGCGTTCGAGAACTTCGAGAACATGCGCGCTGGCGACACCATCGAGTGCTACCGGGTCGAAGAGATCCGCCGCACGCTCTAATCGCGTTCGACAGCGCATCGACACGGCGGCCGCGGCTCCTGCCGCGGCCGTCTTTTTTCGTATTCCCGTCCCGCCCCGTCCGCCCGCCGGACGGCCTTGCGCGAGACCGAAGAGACCATGGCCCAGAAACCCAACCCGACCGGCCCGACCCTGCGGCAGCAGCGCATCGCCGAACTCGTGCGCCACGCGCTCGCCGAAGTGCTCCAGCGCGGCGACATCCAGGATCCGGTGCTCGGCAGCCACGTGGTGACCGTGCCCGAGGTTCGGATGTCGCCCGATCTGAAGCTCGCCACAGCCTACGTCATGCCGCTCGGCGGCATGGACGAGGCGCCGGTGATCGCCGCGCTCGATCGCAACCGCAAGGCGCTCCGCCAGGAGGTCGCCCGGCGGGTGAACCTCAAATTCGCCCCGGAGTTGCGCTTTCAACGCGACGACACGTTCGATGAGGCCGCCCGGATCGACGCGCTGCTGCGCAACGAGCGCGTCCAGCGCGACCTCGACAAGGGTTCGCCGGACGAGGACGACGCGGACGGCGACGACCGACGCACCTGACGCGGCCCCGGAGGTCAGGCGCACCCGCCTGGACCCCGTTTCGCCGACCCACGTAAAAAGCATGACGCCGACCGAGGTTTCCATGAACGACGTCCCGACCTCAGAGCATCCGGCATCGACCCCCGAAATCCCGTCATCGGGCGAGCGCCGCGGTGACGAAGGCCGTCGCCCGCCCCGTGGTGGTCCGCGCTCCGACCGGCCGAAGAAGCGCGACGTGTCGGGCTGGGTCATCCTCGACAAGGGCGTCGGCATGACCTCGACGCACGCGGTCGCAGTGGTGAAGCGCGCCTTCAACGCCAAGAAGGCGGGGCATGCCGGCACCCTCGATCCGCTGGCCTCCGGCATCCTGCCGATCGCGCTGGGCGAGGCCACCAAGACCGTTCCCTTCGTGATGGACGGCCGCAAGGCCTACCGCTTCACCGTGAGTTGGGGCATCGAGACCGACACGGACGACGCCGAGGGGCGCCCGGTGGCGACGAGCGACGACCGCCCGAGCCGCGAGGCGGTCGAGGCCGCGCTGCCGAGCTTCGTCGGCGCGATCGAGCAGGTGCCGCCGCGCTATTCGGCGATCAAGATTCAGGGCGAACGCGCCTACGACCTCGCTCGCGACGGCGAGGTGGTCGAGCTGGTGGCCCGCCCGGTGCAGATCGACCGCCTCGCGGTCGTCGAGCACGATGGCGACCGCACGGTGATCGAGGCTGAATGCGGCAAGGGCACCTATGTGCGGGCGCTGGCGCGCGATCTCGGCCGCATGCTCGGCTGCCGCGGCCACGTCTCGGCCCTGCGCCGAACCCGGGTCGGGCCGTTCACGGAGGCCGATTCCTGCAACGTCGCCGGCCTCGACGCGGCCGGCCCCGAGGGCAGCCTCGCGCACCTGATGCCGGTGGAGACCGCGCTCGATGCGATCACCTCCGTCTCGGTCTCGCGCGACATGGCGATGCGCCTGATGCGCGGCCAGTCGGTGATCCTGCGCGGCCGCGACGCGCCGGTCGAGGGCAAGATCTTCGCGACCTGCGGAGGCATCCTGGTCGCGGTGGGCGACGTCGAGCGCGGCGAGCTCGTGCCCCACCGGGTGTTCCACCTCGGCGGCACCGCGGCGGGTCGGGCCTCCTGACGTAGAAGGGATGATCGCGACGCCCTTCCTACTCCGTAGGGGGGAGCGGAAGAAGCGCGCGCTACTCCTCGCGGTCGGTCCGCGTCGCTTCGGCCGCGCGGTCCCGCCGCATGCCGCGCCGGAGCGACACGAGCTGCCAGATCGCCAGCCCGAGGGCGAGGGCGAAGACGAGCCCGATGTCGAAGACCGCGAAGAGCGGGTCGGTCATGCCGTCTCGCGGCCCGTCCCCTCACGCTCGCGCAGCGCCTCGATCATCTCGAGCACCCGCACCGCCTGGCCCGGGATGTCCCACCAGGGGCGGCCCAGCGGCATGCGCGCCGGCACGGCTTCGATGAGGTAGGCGGTCTCGGGCAGGCTCGGCGCGTCGCGGTCGGCGCCGCCGCCCAGCGGCAGCGCGGCGCGGGTGAGCAGCTTCAGCTTGCGCCCCGCCCCGACGCGGGCGCGGCGGGTGACGCTGTCGAACCCGTTCCGGGCGATCTCCGCGCCGATCTCGGCGTAGATCAGGCGCGCGGCCCGGATCGCCGGGCGGCAGGCGAGCGGCAGGCCGCCGACGCCGGCCTCCGAGCGGGCGTAGAGCACGTCCGCGGCAGCCAGCAACCGGGCGACCACGTCGCGCAGGGCATCCGTCGCCGTCGGCTCGGCCAGGAACGCGTCCGGATCGATGCCGGCCTCTTCGAGCCAGTCGAGGGGCAGGTAGAGGCGGCCCATGCGCGCATCCTCGCCGACGTCGCGGGCGATGTTGGTGAGCTGCATCGCGACGCCGAGGTCGCAGGCCCGCGCCAAAACGTCGGCGTCGCGCACGCCCATGATCAGCGTCATCGTCGCGCCCACAGAAGCCGCGACCCGGGCGGCGTAGGCGCAGAGTTCGCCCAAGGTCGCGTAGCGGCGGCCTTCGCAATCCCAGGCGAACCCTTCGATCAGCGCCGCCGGCAGCGCCTGCGGGATCGCGTGGTCGGCGACGACGTCGGCCAGCGCCCGGTCGGCGGCGTGGTCGGCGGGGTGGCCGGCATGGATGCGCGCGAGCCGCGCGTCGAGGCGGAGCACCGCCCCGGGCGCGGCGCCGGATTCCGCCTCGTCGACGAGGTCGTCCGACATCCGGCAGAAGGCGTAGAGCCCGTAGGCCGCGCGCCGGACGCTCGGCGGCAGCAGATGCGAGGCGGCGTAGAAGCTGCGCGACCCCGTGCGGATCGCGGCGCGGCAGGCGGCGTGGTCGGCCTCCGACGCGTGCGACGAGGCCGGGCGCAGGGCGGCCAGGAACTCGGCCGGAAGCGACTCAGGCGAAGACGCGCGCATCGGGAACCACCGTATCGAGGACGCGGGCCGTGGACAGGACGCCGGGCAGGCCGGCGCCGGGATGGGTGCCCGCGCCGACCAGGAACAGGTTGCGCACGTCTTCCGACGCGTTGTGCGGCCGGAACCACGCCGACTGCGTCAGCACCGGCTCGAGTCCGAAACCGGAGCCGCGGAAGCTGAGGAAGTCGTCGCAGAAATCCTGCGGCGTCGTCACCTTCGAGGTGACGATCTCGGACGACAGGCCCGGCAGCACCGTCGCCTCGAGGGAGGCCTCGATGCGCCGTCGGTAGGGTTCGGCGAGCGCGGCCCAATCCTGGCCGCCGGCGAGGTTCGGCACCGGCGAGAGCACGTAGAACGCGTCGCATCCCGGCGGCGCCAGCATCGGGTCGGTCTCGGTCGGCCTGTGGAGATAGAGCGAGAAGTCGTCGGCGAGGCGCTTCTTGCGGAAGATGTCGTCGATCAACGCGCGGTAGCGCGGCCCCATCAGGATGGTGTGGTGGGCGACGTCCGGGTATTTCCGCTTCGTGCCGAAGTACCAGACGAACAGGCCCATGGAGGAATGGGCGCGCTCGACCTTGCGGTCGGTCCAGCGTCGGCGGGCGGAAGCCGGGAGCAGATTGCGGTAGGTGTGGGCGGAATCGGCGTTGGACACGACGATGTCGGCGGGAATGGTCTCGCCGTCGGCGAGGCGCACGCCGGTCGCGGCGCCGCCGGCGACGGTGATTTCGGCGACCTCCGCGTTGCAGCGGAGCGAACCACCCTGCCCCGCGATCAGGCCGATGAGGCCGTCGACGAGGCGACCGGTGCCGCCCATGGCGAAGTGCACGCCCCAGCGTCGCTCGAGGTGGGCGATCAGGCAGTAGATCGCGCTCGCCCGGAACGGGCTGCCGCCGATCAGTAGCGGGTGGAAGCTGAAGATGGTGCGCAGGCGCTCGTCGCGAATGTACTTGGCCACCACGTCGTAGACGCTTCGGTGGCCACCGAGCCGCACCAGGTCGGGGGCGATCCGCAGCATGTCGCGGATCTTTCCGAAGGGCACGTGGCCGAGTTCCTCGAAGCCGACGCGGAAGATCGCCTCGCTCTGCGTCATGAAGCGCTCGTAGCCGGCGACGTCGGCGGGCGAGAACTTCGCGACCTCCGCCCGCATGGCGGGAAGGTCGCCGGAATAGTCGAATGTGGCGCCGTCGTCGAAGCGGATGCGGTAATAGGGCCGCATCGGTACCAAGGTGACGTCGTCCTCCATGCGCCGCCCGCACAGCGCCCAGAGCTCCTCGAACAGGAACGGCGCGGTGACGATGGTCGGGCCGGCGTCGAAGGTGAAGCCGTCCTGCCGGTGGACCCGCGCCCGCCCGCCCGGCTTGTCGAGGCGTTCGAGCACCGTCACGCGATAACCGCGGGCGCCGAGCCGGATCGCGGCGGCGAGCCCGCCGAAGCCGCTGCCGACGATGACGGCGTGGGGCCGGCGGTCGGTGCGTGTCAACGTGTCTGACGCATCGAGTGTCAACATGATTTGACACTAGGGGCGAAAGCCGGCCTCAGGCAAGAGCCATTCTGAGGGGCGAGACTTCAGTTCGGTCGCGACTCGGCGAGCAGGCCGATTGCCTCGACCTCTGCGACGATCGCCGCGGCGACGTGCTCGGGCGCCTCCTCGTGGGCGAGGTGGCCGAGGCCGCGCATCAGCTCGACGCGGGCGTCGGGCAGGCGGTCGCGGACGGCGAAGGCGGTGTCGGGGGCGATCGCCTTGTCGTCGGAGCCGACGACGAGGAGCGTGCGCACCGCGAGCCGCGGCAGTTCGCGATCGAGGGCGTCGAGGTTCCAGTTTGCCATCATGCCGAGCGCCCCGGCCACGTGGGCGGGCTTCTGGAACAGGCGGCGGTAGAGGTCGAGGCCGGCCGGATCGAGGCGCGAACCGGTGCCCTGGATCAGCCGCTGCACCGCGGCGCGGTCCGCCGTCCAGGCGAAGATCTTGGGCGTCATCCGGTTGAGGAACAACATCCGCGCCATGCTCGGGAACAGGATCGACGCGAGGCCCGGGAACGGCTTGAGGGCGCCGTTCAGCGCCACCAGCAGCCGAGGCGCGAGCCGCCCATCGAGGCACGTCCGCGCCAGGATCGCAGCGCCCGCCGAATGGCCGACCGCCACCGCCGGATGCACGCCGAGCTGCGTCGTGAGGTCGGCGAGCGCCGACGCCATGCCGGGAAGCGACAGGCGGCCGGCGGGCAACGGATCGGTGAAGCCGTGGCCGGGCAGGTCCGGCGCGATCACGCGGAAGCGACCGGCCAGCGCCGGCATCAGCCCGCGCCAGGAATGCGTCGCCGCACCCGTCCCGTGGACGAGGAGCAGCACGGGGGCGTCGGCCGGTCCCATCTCCTGCACGTGCCAGCGCAAACCGCAGGCCTCGACGAAGCGGCTCGCGTCACGATGCGGCCAGTCGCGCCCCTCGCGCTCCCAATCCGGGCGGTCCTCGGACATGTGTGTCATCGTTCCCCGAGCTTGCCGACCCGCGCCGTCACGCCGCCTCGCCCGCGGCACGTACCGCGGCACTGAGCTTGCGGGCGTCGGCCTGCGGCAATGGGAGATAGCGGGCGCCCATCGCCTCGGCCAGCGCGCGTGCCGAATCCTGGGGTCGCGGTGCGGTGTCGATGAGGATCGCAGCGTATCCTGCCGCGCGGAAACGCAGGGCTGCCGCGCGCGCGTCCTCGGAGGCGCGCGGCCGGCCCGGAGTCCCAGTGCGGTCGACGTTGGCGCGCCCATCGGTGAGCAGCACGACGACCGGGGTGCCGCCGCCGCGGCGGACGGCCAGCGCCACGTCGGCCGCCGCGTCGAGCCCTGCAGCCAGCGGCGTGCCTCCGCCGCCGGGCAGCCCGGCGAGCCCGCGCTTGGCCCGCACCAGCGACCGCGTCGGCGGCAGCACGAGCTCCGCCGCGCGCCCGCGGAAGGCGACGAGGGCGACCCGGTCGCGCCGGACGTAGGCCTCGGCCAGCAGCAGTTCCACCGCCCCCTTCGCCTCGGCGAGCCGCTCGAGCGCCGCCGAGCCTGAGGCGTCGACCGCGAAGATCGTGGTGCTCTCGGTCCGCTGGCGGTAGCGCGTGATCCGGATGTCCTCCGGCCGCACGATGATCGCCCTCGCCTCGCCCGCTCCGGTCTCCGACCGCCGGAGGGCCTGCCAGGGGGCGGCGGCCCGCAGGGTCGCCAGCAGGCTGAGGCGCCCGCGACGCGGATCGCCGGCGCGCGCGCCGATCGGCCGGCCCTGCCGCGCAGCCGCGGCGGCGGCTCCCGCCTTTCCCACTTTGCCGCCGCGCGCCGGCGCCTGGCCGGCGGCGAGAGCCGCGAGCAGGCCGGGTGGGATCGCCGCGAGCGCCGCTGCGAGCACGACGTCGTCGAGGCTCGGCGGTTCGGCCTGCTGCCGCTCCGAGGCCGCCTCGTCCGCGGACGCGTCGGGCGGCCGCTCGTCCTCGGGGGATGCCTGTGGTGGCGGTGGCTCGGCGTCGTCGCCGGGCTGCTCGGGAGCGGGCATCCGCGTCGCCCGCGGCCCAAGCACGAAGCGCGCCGCCTCGGCGAGATCGGGTTCCGCCAACATGCTCCGTCCGTCGCAGGCGGCGATCAGCCGGGCGATCCGCACGGCGAGCAACGGCCCGCGTAGCGACGCCACGCCGAGAGCCTCGGCGGCGGCGCAGAGCGTGGCCACGGCTTCGGAGGCGTCGTCCGGTTCCATCGCTCGGTCGGGCGTGCGTCGAGCCGGGTCGGACGCGGTCGCGCCGTCGATGTCCCGCAGCGCGAGGTCCCGGAGATCCACGTCGAAGGCGAGGCGTTCGGTGAGCGCGACGGGCGGTGCCTCGTCGTCGAGTCCCTCGTCGAGCAGCACCAGCCCGAACCGTGCCGCCCGCGTCTCGAAGAACCCGTCGCGGGCGACCGCGACCGTGCCCGTGTCGAGGGCGGCCGCAAGGCGCGCCGCCGTGCCGGGCGACAGCCGTTCGGCCATCGGCACGACGACGAGGCCGCCATCGGCCTCGGCGAGCAGTCCCGCCTGCGCCACCGGCCGCCCGGCCGACAGGGTCGCGGCGAGGTCGAGGCCGCCGAGCAGGCGGTCGTCGCCGATCCCGGGCGGGCAGCGGCGAACGGGAGTGCCGGTTGCAAGCCGGTCGGTCAGGTGCCGGAGCCAGGCGTCGCGCACCGGGCCGGCCCCGGCGCGCAGGCGGATGCCGACGCAGGCCTGCGGGTCGGCGGCGAGCAGCGCCGCGACCCGGATCGCGTCGGCCCAGCGCCCCGCGCCGGGCTCAGGGGTCACGCCAGGACCTCGGCGACGGCACGCGCCACGCGGGCGGTGGAGCCGGCCTCGTCGAGCGGGTTGCGGCGCAGGCGATGGCGGAGCGCCGCCGGCGCGATCCGGCGGACGTGATCGATGGTCACGTCGTGCGTGCCGTCGAGCGCGGCGAGCGCGCGGGCGGTGCGCATCAGAGTCAGCTCGCCGCGCAACCCGTCGGTGCCGAGCGCGAGGCAGAGTCGCGCGCAGGCCTCCAGCACCGCGTCGGGGATCGTCACGGCCGGAAGCCGCTCGCGCGCGAGGGTGATCTGCTTGGCCTGCGCCCGCTCCGCCTTGCTGTACGTGGCGCAGAACGCGGCCGGGTCGCGCTCGTAGGCGTCGCGGCGGCGGACCACGTCGATGCGGGTCGCGATGTCCGTCGGCGTCGCCACCTCGACGGCGAGGCCGAACCGGTCGAGGAGTTGGGGCCGCAGCTCCCCCTCCTCAGGGTTGCCGGAGCCGACGAGCACGAAGCGCGCCGGGTGGCGGATCGACAGGCCCTCGCGTTCGACGGTGTTGACCCCGCTCGCGGCCACGTCGAGCAGCAGGTCGACGAGGTGGTCCTCCAGCAGGTTGACCTCGTCGATGTAGAGGAAGCCGCGGTTGGCCCGCGCCAGCAACCCTGGCTCGAACGCCTTCTCGCCGAGCGCCAGCGCCCGCTGCAGGTCGAGCGCGCCGACGACGCGGTCCTCCGTCGCCCCGAGCGGCAAATCGACCACCGGCACCGGCACGAGGGCGCTCTTCCGCTCAAGCTTTCCCGCGCAATGCGGGCACGCCTCGGCGGGCGCTGCCGGGTCGCAGGCATAGGGACAGCCGACGACGGCCCGCATCCGCGGCAGCAGCCCGGCCAGCGCCCGGATCGCGGTGGACTTTCCGGTCCCGCGGTCGCCGAACACCAGCACGCCCCCCACCGACGGGTCGACGGCCGCGATCAGCAGCGCCTGACGCATCTCGTCCTGGGCGACGATCGCGGTGAAGGGGAAGGTGGTCACGCGTTCGGGACTCGACGATTCGAGGGTGTGGTCACGCCGATTCATCACCCGGGAGGGCGGAGGCCGGCGGTGCGATCGAGAATGGCACCCAAGCCTTCGAAACGCACGGGGCGTTCCCATTTGACGCTGCGGGCCGCCGCATCCCCACACCGCTTAAGTCAGTCGCGGGTCCCCTCCCCATGGGAGAGGGGCCGCCCGGAGCTTTCAACGCGCCATCCGGTGCCCGAGCGCGTCCCCTACTCCGCCGCCACCCGCTCCAGCCCGATCCGGCCCCAGATCACGGCCAGCGCTTCGACCAAGTGGTCGATGTCGGCGTCCGTGTGCAGCGGAGACGGGGTGATGCGCAGGCGCTCGGTGCCGCGGGCGACGGTCGGGTAGTTGATCGGCTGCACGTAGATTCCGAACTCGTCCAGCAGGGTGTCGGAGATCGCCTTGCACAGCACCGGGTCGCAGACCATCACCGGGACGATGTGGCTGTCGTTCGGCAGGTAGGGGATGCCGGCCGCGTCCAGGCGCTCGCGCACCCGCTGCACCCGCTCCTGGTGGCGGGCGCGCTCGACGCCGCTCTGCTTGAGGTGGCGGATGCTGGCGGCCGCGCCCGCCGCCACCGCCGGCGGCAGCGAAGTGGTGAAGATGAAGCCCGAGGCGAAGCTGCGGACGAAGTCGCACAGCTTCTCGCTCGCGGTGATGTAGCCGCCATGGACCGCAAAGGCCTTGCCCAGCGTCCCCTCGATTACGTCGAGGCGGTGGGCCAGCCCCATGCGCTCCGACATGCCGCCGCCGCGCGCGCCGTAGAGGCCGACGGCGTGGACCTCGTCGAGGTAGGTGAGCGCACCGTGCGCCTCGGCCACGTCGCAGATCTCGTCGATCGGGGCGATGTCGCCGTCCATCGAGTAGACCGATTCGAAGGCCACGAGCTTGGGCTTGCCCGGCTCGATCATCCGCAGCTTGCGGTCGAGGTCCTCCGGGTCGTTGTGGCGGAAGATCTGGCGCTCGGCGCGGCTCGCGCGGATGCCCTCGATCATCGAGGCGTGGTTCTCGGAATCGGAAAGGATCACGCAACCGGGCAGCTTCGCACCGAGCGTGCCAAGCGCCGCCCAGTTCGAGACGTAGCCGGAGGTGAACAGCAGGGCCGCCTCCTTGCCGTGGAGGTCGGCGAGCTCGCGCTCCAGCAGCACGTGGTAATGGTTGGTACCGGAGATGTTACGGGTGCCTCCGGCGCCCGCGCCGCAGCGGTCGAGCGCTTCGTGCATGGCCGCGAGCACGTCCGGGTGCTGGCCCATGCCGAGGTAGTCGTTCGAGCACCAGACCGTGACGGGCTTCTCGCCCTCCGGGCTGTGGTGGGTCGCGTGCGGGAAGCGCCCGTTCTGACGTTCGAGATCGGTGAAGACGCGGTAGCGGCCTTCCCGGTGCAGGTTCTGAAGCTCGGCGCCGAAGAACGCTTCATAATCCATCGCTCGTCTCCCCGTCCTCGTTACGATCGCGCGGGTTCTCCCGCGTCAGGCCGCGTCACGCCGGCCCGGCTCGGCCGGCACCGGTGTCGTCACGGTCGCGGCGGAGGCCGCGACCTTCGGCGGTAGGCTCCAGTTCCACAGGGCGGCCGCGGGCAGCGGCAGCATCAGGAACCAGTGCTCGAGGGTCGCCAGACCCATCAGCGTGGTGAGGATGGTGAAGCCGACCATCGCGTGCGGCGTGGTCGGCTCGGCGAGCGCCACCTGCCCGAGGAGCACGACGACCACGGTGGCGACGCTGACCGACACCGGGAACAGCAGGTTCATCGGCCGCTTCGTCAGGTAGCAGCCAAGATAGGACAGGTGATCGGGCAGGAACTCGGTGTTGAGGTTGCGCACCCCGAGGAACAGGTTCAGCCGGGCGCTGAGGTTCATTCCCCACAGGACGCAGTAGGTCCACAGGGCGAATTTCTGCGGCGCGTTCCAGGTGAGCGCGAGGATCGCCAGCGCGCCGAGCACGATGGCGAGCTCGTGCCACAGGCTCGTGGCCAACGCCGCCCGGAACTTCTCGAATCCGCGGGCGCCCGGCCGGCACGCCTCGGGGCGCGGGCCGGTGACGAAGCCCATGTAGTAGCTCATCTCCTGCCAGCCCCAGACCAGCAGCGCGCCGGTGAAGGCGGTGTAGGCCCCCCGCTCCGTCGCGTCGCCGGCGCTCGCGCCGATCGCGTAGAGCGCCGCCAGCAGCACCGCGGTGCCGCCGGCCATGCTCCACGGAAAGGTGCGGCGCGGCAGGTGGTCGAGCAGGATGATCACCCCGGTGGAGAACCACCAGATCGCCACCGCATAGAGGGCCGGAACCGCGTAGGGCGACATCGCCGACCCGCTACCACACCGGCTCGAGGCGGATGTCGGCGGGCATCGCGTTGTCCAGCGTCGGCAGCAGGTAGAGCCGCCCGAAGGTGACCGCCGCCCGCGCGACCTGAACGCCGCGCTTGAGCGTGCCGGCGACGCCGCCCTGCGCCCGCGCCTCGGCGATCTTCACCGAGCAGTCGAGCAGAGTGTCGAGCCGCTGCTTGAACTTGGGGTTGTCGAGGTCGAGCGTCAGCGGGAAGGTCTGCTTCGAGATTTCCGAGGTGATGCGGAAGACGGTGAAGTCGTAATCCGACGGGTCGACCCCGAGCGCGGCGTGGAAGGCGGGGCGGCAATGGTCGCGGACGTACATCGTCGCGAACACGGCCAGCAGGAAGAACTTGATCCAGTAGCGGTTCAGCCCCTGCGTCAGCTTCGGGTTGGCGCGCATCAGGAGCGCGAAGGCCTCGCCGTGGCGGAACTCGTCGTTGCACCACTTCTCGAACCACTTGAAGATCGGGTGGATGCGCCGCTCGGGATGCTTCTCCAGCTCCCGGAAGATGGTGATGTAGCGCGCGTAGCCGATCTTCTCCGACAGGTAGGTCGCATAGAAGATGAACTTCGGGCGGAAGAACGTGTACTTCTTCGACTTCGTCAGGAAGCCGAGGTCGACGCCGATGCCGAAGTCCTTCAGCGTGTCGTTGATGAAGCCGGCGTGGCGCGCCTCGTCGCGGCTCATGAAGCCGAACAGCTCCTTGATGTCCTTGTTCTTGGCGCGCTTGCGCATCTCGGCGTAGAGCACGCAGCCCGAGAACTCGGCCGTGATCGAGGAGACCAGGAAGTCGAGAAACTCCTTCCGGAGCTCGGGCTCCATCTGCGACAGGTCGCAGTCGAAGTCGGCGTTGCGGGTGAAGTGCCGCTTGTTCGGGTCGGAGCGCAGCTCCTCGATCAGCACGTCCCACTCGGCCCGGACCGGCTCGACGTTCGTGCGGTCGAGTTCCGCGAAGTCGGTGGTGTAGAAGCGCGGGCTGAGGAAGGTCGTCTCCTGCGCGGACTTGGTCGATTCGTTGACCGGACGGTTGGGCAGCGGATGCCTGACGGGAGCGTTCAAAGCTTCCTCCTCTCGCTGAAGCTGACTTCGTAGAGTTCGGTCAGTTCGAGATGGCCGGCGAGCTTGGTCCAGAGCCGCTCGATCCGTCCGGCCCGCGTCACCGTCGCGGTGCGGCGGACGACGAGGCGCTCGCCGTAGGGCACCGAGGTCGGCGCATCGTGGACTTGGACCTCGTCGCCAGGCTCGATCTCGAAGTCGGCGTCGAGGCTGACGTGGGCGTGCAGGCTCTCGGGCGTCTGCTCGATCTCGACGGTGCAGGGCACCTCGACCGTGCGGCGGCCGTTCAAAAATCCGATCATCGCGGGACGCTCACGTCGGGAAGGGCGTTGCCGGGCAGCAGCTTGGCGAAGGCGAGGGCATTGGTCGGGCCGAAGGCGCCCATGTTGACGCTGCGGCCCGTGACCTCGTCGATCAGGGCGAGGGATCCGTCGTCGTAACGGGTCAGGCGGAACGGCTCGGCCGAGGTCAGGCCGGCGCGCAGGCGCGACTGACCGAAGCTGCGCAGGGTCGCGCGGACGAAGTTGTCCTGGCCGGGCTCGACGGTCTCGATCAGCTGCGCGTTCGCGGCATCCTCGATCCGGATCGATCCGTCCGCGCGGTCCAGCACGCGGAGGGAGACGGAGGCGACCGGCTTGCCGCCGGGATTGCCGCTGAGGCCGATGCCTTCGGTGCGCCCGACCATCACCGCCAGCATGGTGAAGCCGAGCAGCGCACCGGCCCCGATCAGTGCGAGCGCCGGGACCGGCCCGCTCTCCGCAACCACAGCCATCGGCTTCCCTCACCGTCATCCGGACCGATCCTCGCGTCGGCACCGTGTGGTGCCTGGCCACGGGGCCGTCTCGTTGGCGTCAGGTTAACCGGTGTCAAGCGCGCTTGACAATCCTGGTTTTGGATTTTTCGAACTCGTTTTTTGTTCGGATGATCAAGTCGTTGTTCGGGAACGACCTTTTCTGGAAAAACCAACGCCCGCCCTGGCATGTCGGCCGGGACGGGCGTTGAGGGTCTTGCGTCTTCGAAGGCCTGGGAGGCTCGCGTGGTTCAGCGCGCGCCGACGGCGACGAGGCGGGGCTGGCGCGAAGCGGCCTGCGGGCGGGCGACGAGGATCGGCAGCGCCGATTCCTCCTCCGGCGCGCGGGCGGCGACGATCGCCCGGCCCAGGATGGCGGCCACCGCGGCCGCATCGGGCACCGAGCGCAGCATCGGCTGCGGCTCGGTCACGCGCCAGGGGCGCGCATGCGGCCACAGGTGCAGGTAGGCGACGCGGGTGCCCGCGCTCAGCCGGAGCGGCAGGTCGCCGGTGCCGTCGGCGAAGCTGTGCAGCGCGGCGTCCTCCACCTGCGCCAGCGGCAGGTTGAAGGTGACGGGGATCGCGATGCCGATCCGCATCACCACGCGGCGGTTGGTGATGGTGTAGGTGGTGGTCCAGGAGGCGAGCCAGCCGAGCCCGCCGACGACGACGAGCGCCGCGGCGCAGGCGGCGAAGGTCGGCCACGAGGCCTTGAGGCCGGCCAGCACCTCCCCGTCGAGGGCGGCCGGCAGGATGGTCCAGGCGGCGAGCACCGCGAACCACAGCACCACGAACCCGCCGTGCATCGGGCGCGCCGCCATGCCGAAGGCCGTCGGCCGGCCCTGCCAGAGGATGTGCTCGCCCGGCGGCAGCGCCTCGGGCAGGCCTTCCGGGATGCGGTCGTCGACGACCGTGTCGTCTTGGCTGGTGTCGTGGATCCGGCGGTCGCTCATATCAGGGTCTCCGCGCGCTGGGGTGTGGCGTACAGGGTGCCGGCGCCGAAGTAGGCGATGATCTTCTCCTCCTCGAGGAGCGTCACCGCGTCGGGGTCGGCGTGGGGGGGTATGTCGGCGAACTGGCGGGCCAGCAGCGCCTCGGTCTTCACGGTGCGCGAGAACCGGCCGGTGCGGCAGAAGGTGACCGGCATCAGCACCCGGCGCGCCCCGGCGCCGAGCTCGACCTCGTAGTAGCGGGCGAAGCTCTCGCCGCGGTCGATCCAGATGTCCGACACCGTTCCGGCGACTTGGCTGTCGGCGCCGAAGACGCTCATGCCGATCGGGTTCGGGCCGTCCTCGTGGACCATGAAGTGGGTCGCGACCCGCAACGGCACGATCCGCTTCTGGCCGTCGAAGGTGTGGTCGAACGCGTCGTCGCGGCTCACCCAGGAGCCGGGGCCGACATGGGCGAACATCGGGTCGGCGCCGGTCGGCTCCAGCGGGGCGCCCGGCCAGGGCTCGCGCTTGCGGCCCTCGAAGTTGCGGTCGGGCACCATGTCGGCCTGCGGGGCCTGCTTGATCTTGCCGTCGGCGAGGTGGAACAGCTTCGGCGACGGGATCAGGATCGGGTCGGGGCTCTTGAGCCGGCCCGTCACCTCGGCCTCGAGCGGATAGCCCTCGCGCCGGTCCTCGCGGCGGAGCCAGAAGACTAGGCCGAAGAAGAACAGGAAGAAGGCGTAGAGGACGATCTGCGCGACGTCGACGTAGCCGGTCAGTGCGCCCGTGGGCAGTGCTCCAGGTGACATGGCGATCTCCCGACGGTCAGGTTGACGAGGTGGACAGCGCGGACAGGGATCGGACCCTGGACGCCGGTTGCAGACTGCGGTCGCGGACGAGCGGACCGATCGCGACGAGCGTCGCGAACAGCAGCGCGATCTCGATGTGGTAGACGATCAGGTAGCCGATCGAGGGGTCGCTCATCGCCTCGCCGAGCGCCCCCGATGCCGCCAGGCTCGAGCCGGCGTCGCGCACGATTCCGCTCGCGGCGATGGCGAGGCCCGCGGCCGACGCCTGGACCGCGCCCCAGGCGCCGAGCGCCAGCCCGGTATCCTCCGGCCCGGCCTTCGCCATCGAGGCGGTGAGCGTGCCGTGGGCGAACAGGCCGCCGCCGCAGCCGATCAGGCTGACGCCGGCCGCGAAGACCTGCGTGGAGCCGAGCGGCGCGGCGAACACGACGCAGGAGAAGGCGAGGATGCCGATCACGGCACCCGCCGCCGCGACGCGGAACGGGTCTCCGCCGCGATTGAGCCAGCGCGCCGCCACCAGCAGCCCGAGGCCGCCTCCGGCCGCCAGCAGAGCGGTCAAGGCCGTGGTGGCGGCGACCGAGAGGTGCAGGATCTGGCCGCCATAGGGCTCCAGCAGGATGTCCTGCATCGAGAAGGCCGCGGTGCCGAGCCCGGTCGCGACGAGGCGTCGGCGCGCCAGCCCCTGCCCCGCATAGGCGGCCCAGGATTCCGAGAAGTTCGGCTGCGCCGCGTCGCGGGCCCGGTTGGGATCGCGCGCCTCCTGCTTCCACAGGGCGAGGCCGTTGAGCACGATGGTGACGAGCGCCGTGCCCTGGATGACCTGGATCAGCCGCACCTTCGAGAAGTCGGCGAGCAGGAGGCCGAACGCGACCGCGCTGACCATCATGCCCACGAGCAGCATCACGCAGAGCAGCGCGACGACCTTGGGCCGCGCATGGGCCGGGGCGAGGTCGGTGGCGAGCGCCAGGCCCACCGTCTGCGTGGTGTGGAGCCCGGCGCCGACCAGCACGAAGGCGAGCGCGGCGGCGATCTGCCCGGCCCACATCGGGCCGGTGGTGTCGCCCGACAGCAGCAGCAACGCGAACGGCATGATCGCGAGGCCGCCGAACTGCAGCAGCGTGCCGAACCAGATGTAGGGCACCCGGCGCCAGCCGAGCACGGAGCGGTGGGTGTCCGAGCGGAAGCCGATCAACGCCCGCAAGGGCGCGAAGATGAGCGGCAGGGACAGCATCAGCGCGACGACCCAGGCCGGCACTTCCAGCTCGACGATCATGACGCGGTTGAGCGTGCCGATCAGCAGCACCGCGGCCATGCCGACGGTGACCTGGAACAGCGACAGCCGCATCAGCCGGCCGAGCGGCAGCTCCTTCGTCGCCGCGTCGGCGAAAGGGAGGATCGACGGGCCGAGCGCCGCGAGGTGCTGGATCAGGCGGGGGCCGAGCTTCATGCGCGGCTCCGCGACAGCTCGATCGCGTTCGAAAGATAGAAGCCGCTGTTGACGCGATGCGTCCGCGCCAGCGCGAATTCGGCCAGCGCCGGCTCGCGGCCGATGCGCCGATCGAGCGCGCCCAGCGTGATCGGCACGATCGCCGGGGCCCGGTCGCCCTTAGGAAAAAGCTTGCCGGCCGCGTGCATCACGGTGAGGAGCGCGGTGCGGGGCGCCACCGTGAACACGACCGAGCCGTCGGTGCGTTCCCCGAGCACGGCCAGCGCCCGCGCGATGTCGGCGGCGGAGTAGTGGATCAGCGAATCCATCGCGACGACGTGGTCGAAGCGGCCGAGGCTCGGATCGAGCATGTCGCCGACTCGGAAGTCGATCGACCCGCCACCCGCGATCGTCCCCGTCCGCTCGGCGGCGAGGCCGACCAGCGTCGCCGACACGTCGATGGCCACGACCTCGGCGCCGCGGCGCGCGGCCTCCAGGCTGAGCGCGCCGGTGCCGCAGCCGGCATCGAGGATGCGCCGGCCGCTGAGGTCGTCCGGCAGCCAGGACAACAGCGTGCCGCGCATGGCGTCGCGGCCGGCCCTCACCGTCGCGCGGATCTTCGAGACCGGCGCGTCGGAGGTGAGCCGCGCCCAGGCCTCGACCGCGGTGCGGTCGAAGTAGGTGGTGAGCTGGCCGCGGCGTTCGGCGTAGGTGGTGCTGGTCATGGCGCGCGCCCCTAGTCGAACCCGAGGAACTCGAAGAGGTCGCGGTCCTTCATCGGGATCGCGGAGAGCGGCTTGCCGCCGGCATAGAGGTAGGCGGCCAGCCGCATGTACTCGGTGGTCACGGCCTCGAGTTCCGGCGTCGGGTCCATCTCGAACAGGGTCCGCTTCTTGAGCCGGGACCGGCGGACGACGTCGAGGTCGGGGAAGTGGGCGATGCGCTCCAGGCCGACGGCGGCGTTGAAGCGGTCGATCTCGTCGGTCTTGGCCGAGCGGTTGGCGATGACGCCGCCGAGCCGCACGGGGTAGTTCTTCGCCTTGGCGTGGATCGCCGCGACGATGCGGTTCATGGCGAAGATCGAGTCGAAGTCGTTGGCGGTGACGACCAGCGCCTGCTCGGCGTGCTGGAGCGGCGAGGCGAAGCCGCCGCAGACCACGTCGCCGAGCACGTCGAAGATCACCACGTCGGTGTCCTCCAGGAGGTGATGCTCCTTGAGGAGCTTCACCGTCTGGCCGACGACGTAGCCGCCGCAGCCGGTGCCGGCCGGCGGGCCGCCGGCCTCGACGCACATCACGCCGTTGTAGCCTTCGGCCACGAAGTCCTCGACGCGCAGCTCCTCGGAGTGGAACTGCACCGCCTCCAGGGCATCGATCACGGTAGGTGCGAGGCGCTTGGTCAGCGTGAAGGTCGAGTCGTGCTTCGGATCGCAGCCGATCTGCAGCACCCGCTTGCCGAGCTTCGAGAAGGCGACCGACAGGTTCGACGAGGTCGTCGACTTGCCGATGCCGCCCTTGCCGTAGACCGCGAAGACCTTCGCGGTCGTGCCGATGGCGACGTCCAGCGAGACCTGGACGCTGCCTTCCGGCTCGCGGCGGGCGGCGATGGGATTCCTGATGGCGATGTTCATGCCGCAACCTCCGCGGTGATGCCTTCGAGACGGTCCTCGAGTTCCTCCTCGGCGCGGGCGAGCGCGTCGCGCGTCTCCGCGTCGGGAGTCCAGAAGCCGCGTTGATGCGCCTCGATCAGCCGGTGTGCGACTTTGGCCGAGGCGGTCGGGTTGAGGGCGGCCATGCGCTCGCGCATGGCGGGGTCGAGGACGTAGGTCTCGGTGATGCGCTGGTATATCCACGGGGCGACGCCGTCGCTCGTCGCCGACCAGCCCATGGTGTTGGTGAGGTGCGCCTCGATCTGGCGCACGCCCTCGTAGCCGTGCCCGAGCATGCCCTCGGTCCATTTCGGGTTGAGCATGCGGGTGCGGGTCTCGAGCGAGACCTGCTCGGAGAGCGAGCGCACGGTGCCCTCGCCGCGGGTCTGGTCGCTGATGAAGATCGGCACCGCGGCGCCGCGGGCCTCCGCCACCGCCCGGCCCATGCCGCCGAGCCCGTCGAAGTAATGGTCGACGCTCGTGACCCCGACCTCGACCGAATCGAGGTTCTGGTAGGCGAGGTCGACCTTGGCCAGGACGCTGCGCATCAGCGCGCGCTGGGGCGCCGGCTGGCCGGTGCGGCCGTAGGCGAAGCTTTTGCGGCGCGAGAAGGTCTCGGCGATCTCGTCCTCGTCCTCCCAGCGGCCGGATTCGACCAGCCCGTTGACGTTGGCGCCGTAGGTGCCCTCGGCGTTCGAGAACACCCGGAGCGCCGCGGTCTCGATGTCGATGCCGTGCTCGGCCTGGTGCGCCAGGGCGTGCTTGCGCACGAAGTTGCTCTCCACCGGCTCGTCGGCGGTGGCGGCGAGGTAAGAGGCCTCGGCCAGGAGCTTCGTCTGCAAGGGCAGCAGGTCGCGGAAGATGCCGGACAGGGTCACGACCACGTCGATGCGCGGGCGGCCGAGGGTCTCCAGCGGGATCAGGGTGGCGCCGCAGAGCCGGCCGTAGCCGTCGAAGCGGGGCGTCGCGCCGACGAGGGCCAGAGCCTGGGCGATCGGGCCGCCTTCGCTCTTCAGGTTGTCGGTCCCCCACAGCACCAGGGCGACGCTCTCGGGCAGGGCTGCGCCCTCGTCGCGGTGGCGGGCGAGGATCCGGGCAACCTGCCGCGCGCCGTCCGCGACCGCGAAGGCGGACGGCAGGCGGTAGGGATCGAAGCCGTGGAGGTTGCGCCCGGTCGGCAGCACGGCCGGGTTGCGCAAGAGGTCGCCGCCGGCCACAGGCGCGATGAAGCGCCCATCGAGCGCCTTGAGCAGGCCCGCGACCTCGTGGTCCTTCGCCAGCAGCGCGTCGGTCTCGGACAGCGAGCGGAAGGCGGCGCGATGGGTCTCGTCGAGGGGCAGGCCCGCGGCGGCCAGGGCCGCGTCGACCCCCTCGCCGGCCACCAGGGCGACGATCCCGGCCCGCTCCGGCACGAGGCCGGCGGAGGCTTCGGCCAAAGCCAGCAGCAGGTCGACCCGCTCCTTTGCCGGGGTGCCCTTCCCGACCACGTGCATGCCGTGCGGGATCAACGTGTGCTCGAGCTCGTAGACCGCTTGGCCGAGCGCCTGGATGCGGGCGGCGAGGTCGTCCCAGGCCGGCTCGGCCTGGGTGAGGTCGAGGGCGGCGGCCTGGGCCTGGACGAGCTGGCCGAGGTCGCGCAGCTCGGCTTCCGCCTCCGGCTCCAGGGCGCGCCAGCGCTCGATCGACGCCTTGAGGTCGATCAGCCCGCGGTAGAGGCCGGCCTGGGCGAGGCTCGGGGTCAGGTAGCTGACCAGGGTCGCCGCCGAGCGCCGCTTGGCGATCATCCCCTCGGAGGGGTTGTTGGCGGCGTAGAGGTAGACGTTCGGCAGCGGCCCGATCAGCCGCTCCGGCCAACAGGCTTCCGACAGGCCGGTCTGCTTGCCGGGCATGAACTCGAGTGCGCCGTGGGTGCCGAAATGCAGCACCGCGTCGGCGCGGAAGTCGTCGCGGAGGTAGCGGTAGAAGGCCGAGAAGGCGTGGGTCGGCGCGAAGCCCCGCTCGAACAGCAGGCGCATCGGGTCGCCCTCGTAGCCGAAGCCCGGCTGCACGCCGACGAAGACGTTGCCGAACTGCGCCCCGAGGACGAACAGCACCGAGCCGTTGCTGTTCTGGCGGCCCGGGGCGGGACCCCATTGCGCCTCGATCTCGGACAGGTGGCGCTCGCGGCGGACGTGCTCCTCGGCGGGGATGCGGTGGTGGACGTTGGCCGGCGTGCCGTAGCGGGCGGAGTTTCCGGCGAGCACCGCGTTGCGCAGGTCGTCGACGCTGGCTGGGACTTCCACCTCGTAGCCGTCGGCCTTCATCGCGGTCAGGGTGTTGTGCAGGGATTGGTAGACCGAGAGGAACGCCGCCGTGCCGATCGAGCCGGCGTTCGGCGGGAAGCCGAACAGCACGATCGCCACCTTGCGCTCGGCCCGCGCGGTCCGCCGCAGGGTCACCAGGCGCTCGATGCGGGCGGCGAGCATGTCGGCGCGCTCGGGGTGGACGCGCATGTCGCGGGCGTTCTCGCCCATCGACGCGCCGGAGCGGCCGCCGAACACCATCGGCGCGGTGGCGCCGTCGAGCTCGGGGATCGCGACCATCATCGTCGCCTCGACCGGCGAGAGGCCGCGGTCGGAGCCTTCCCACTGCTCCAGGGTCTGGAACTCCAGCGCGTGGGCGGCGAGGTAGGGCACGTCGAGGTCGGCGAGCGCCGTCTCGGCCGCCGCCGCGTCGTTGTAGGCGGGGCCGCCGACCAGCGAGAAGCCGGTGAGCGAGACCAGCGCGTCGATGGCCGGGCGACCGTCGCGGCGGAAGAAGGCGTCCACCGCCGGGCGGTTGTCGAGGCCCGAGGCGAAGGCCGGCACCACCGCGAGGCCGCGGCCTTCGAGCGCCGCGATCACGCCGTCGTAGTGGGCGGTGTTCCCGGCGAGCACGTAGGAGCGCATCACCAGGAGGCCGACGCGGCCCTTGGCGGGCCCTTTGGGAACCGGCAGCGCGGCGAGCGATTCGCCGATGCGGCCCTTCATGCGCGGGTGGTAGAGGCCGGTCTCGGGGTAGCTCAGGGGGCTCGGCGCGGCGGCGATTTCGCGCCAAGCGAGGCGCGGGCCGGCGGCGTAACGCCCGACCAGGAAGCGTACCAGGTTGGCGATGTTCTCGTCCGAGCCCGAGAGCCAGTATTGCAGGGTAAGGAAGTAGGCGCGCACGTCCTGCGCCGAGCCGGGGATGAAGCGCAGGATCTTCGGCAGCTTGCGGATCATCGCCATCTGGCGGGCGCCGTTGCCCTGGGCGCCGGGCTTGCCGCGCAGCTTCTTCAGGAAGTCGAGGGCGCCGCGCTTGGTGCCGTCCATGTCGAAGCGGTTGAGGCGGGTGGTCTTCACCACCTCGCCGGCCGAGAGGCAGCCGATCATCGCATCGCAATGCGGGCGCCGGGCCAGCAAAGCTGGCAGCACGGCGCGGACGTGCTCGTCCATGAACAGCATCGTCGAGAGCACGATGTCGGCCCGGCCGATGTCGGCCTTGCAGTCGGCGAGGCTCGCGGGCGAGGTGTCCCACTCGGCGGCGGCGTGGAAGTCGAGGGTGAGCCCCGGCATCTCGCTGCGCAGGCGCAGGCGGGCGCGCTCAAGGGCGCTCGCCATGTGGTTGTCCATCGTCACGATGACGATGCGGAGTTCGGGCCGTTCAGCGGCCGAAATGCGCTTTTGCATCGTACAAGGTCTCGACGGTGATGAGCGGCAGCGCCCGCTCCCTGGCGAAGGTTTCCGTGTTGGTTCGGGCTTTTCCTCGGACGAAGAACGGGATCTTCTTCAGCTCCTTCTCGGCCTCCGTGGCCCAGGTCGGAGTCGTCGGAGCGGACGGCGGAGCGAGCGTCGCCGCGGTGACGGGGGCGGTGGCGATGGCGGGCGGCGCGGATGCCTTGGCGGGCGCCTTGCCGCCGAGATGCGAGGGCGCGCGGTCGTTGAATTCGGGGTCCTCGCGGAACATCCCGAGCAGGTGCTCCTCCAGGCCCATCATCAGCGGGTGGACCCAGGTGTCGAACAGGACGTTCGCGCCCTCGAAGCCCATCTGCGGCGAGTAGCGCGCCGGGAAGTCCTGGACGTGGATCGGCGCCGAAATCACCGCGCAGGGCAGCCCGAGCCGCTTGGCGATGTGGCGTTCCATCTGGGTGCCGAGCACCAGCTCGGGGCCGGCCGCCTGGATCGCCGCCTCGACGTCGAGGTAGTCGTCGCAGATCAGCGCCTCGATCCCGTGGAGCGCCGCCTCGGCGCGGACCTCGCGGGCGAACTCCCGGCCGTAGGTGCCGAGGCCCACGACCTGGAAGCCGAGCTCGGCCTTGGCGACGCGGGCGGCGGCGATCGCATGGGTCGCGTCGCCGAAGATGAAGACCCGCTTGCCGGTGAGGTAGGTCGAATCGACCGAGCGCGAATACCAGGGCGCCCGCGACGGCGCCCCGGCGAGCACCGGGCCGGGATCGACGCCGGCCAAGGCCGCGACCTCCTCGACGAACCGGATCGTCGCGCCGACGCCGATCGGCACCGTCTCGACCATCGGCTGGCCGAAGGTCTTCTGCAGGTGAAGCGCAGCGGCCTTGGCGATTTCCGGGTAGAGCACGACGTTGAAGTCGGCGTCCTTCAGGCGTCCGAGGTCGGCGGGGCTCGCGCCCATCGGCGCCACCACGTTGACGGCGACGCCGAGCCGTCCGAGCAGGCCGGTGATCTCGGTGAGGTCGTCGCGGTGGCGGAAGCCCAGCGCCGTCGGCCCGAGGATGTTGCAGGACGGGCGCCGGCCCTCCGGCTTCGGCTCCGTGGACGGCGAGCCGGACAGCCCGCGCACCAGCCGGTAGAAGGTCTCGGAGGCGCCCCAGTTCTCTTTCTTCTGGTAGGCCGGCAGCTCCAGCGCGATCACCGGGATCGGCAGGTTCAGCGCCTTGGCGAGGCCGCCCGGATCGTCCTGGATCAGCTCCGCCGTGCACGAGGCGCCGACGATCATCGCCTGCGGCTTGAAGCGCTCGTAGGCGGCGGACGCCGCGTTCTTAAAGATCTCGGCGGTGTCGGAGCCGAGGTCGCGGGCCTGGAAGGTGGTGTAGGTGACCGGCGGGCGGGCGTCGCGCCGCTCGATCATCGTGAACAGCAGGTCGGCATAGGTGTCGCCCTGCGGCGCGTGCAGGACGTAGTGCAGCCCCTCCATCGCGGTGGCGACCCGCATGGCGCCGATATGCGGTGGTCCTTCGTAGGTCCAGAGGGTGAGCTGCATCGCCTCAGACCTCCAGCCGGGTGCGGCGCACGAGCGGGCGCGCGAACAGCTCGGCGAGGTCGCCGGCCTGGTCGTACCCCTGGATCGGCGTGAACAGCAGCTCGATCGACCACTTGGTGGCGAGCCCTTCCGCCTCCAGCGGGTTGGCGAGGCCGAGGCCGCAGACCGTCAGGTCGGGCTTCGCGACGCGGGCCCGGTCCATCTGCTCGTCGAGGCTCTGGCCCTCGACGATCTGCGTGCCGTCCGGCAGCAGGGCGAGGTCTTCGGCCAGATGCCCGCGGTGCAGGTAGGGCGTGCCGACCTCGCACAGGCCCATCCCCATCTCGCGCGATAGGAACCGCGCGAGCGGCACCTCGAGCTGCGAATCGGGAAAGAAGAACACGCGCTTGCCCGCAAGCTTCTCGCGGTGGTGCTCCAGGGCGCGCCCGGCGCGGGCCCGGCCCGGCGCGGTCGCCGCCTCGAAGCGGGCCTCCGGCACGTCGAACGCGTCGGCGGCAGCCTTGAGCCAACGCGTCGTGCCCTCGACCCCGAGCGGGAACGGCGCCGGCAGGCGCGTCGCGCCGCGGGCCTCGAGCGCCTTGGCCGTGTCGGTGAGGAAGGGTTGGGCGAGCAGGTAGCGGGTGTTCGGCCCGACGCCCGGCAGCTGGCCCGCGCGCCGCGCCGGCAGGAACGCGACCGGTCCGATCCCGAGCTCGGAGAAGATGCGGAGGAACTGGTCCTCGACCACGTCGGCGAGGGCGCCCGCCACCAGCAGCGCCGGGGCGGCGTCGGCTTCCGCCCGCGGCATCTCGGGGACGAGGGCCGCCAGGCACGCATCCTCGCCCTGCGTGAACGTGGTCTCGATGCCGCTGCCGGAATAGCTCAGCACCCGCACGTCAGGCGAGAAGGTGGTGGAGAGGCGCTGCGCCGCGCGGCCGAGGTCGAGCTTGATCACCTCGGAGGGGCACGAGCCCACGAGGAACAGCAGCCGGATGTCGGGCCGGCGCTCGATCAGGCGGCGCACCACCCGGTCGAGCTCCTCGTTCATGTCGGCGATGCCGGCGAGGTCGCGCTCGTCGATGATCGCGGTGGCGAAGCGCGGCTCGGCGAAGATCATCACGCCGGCGGCCGACTGGATCAGGTGGGCGCAGGTGCGCGAGCCGACCACGAGGAAGAACGCGTCCTGAATCTTGCGATGCAGCCAGACGATACCGGTCAGCCCGCAGAACACTGCGCGCTGGCCGCGCTCTTGCCGGATCGTGACGTCGCCGCAGCCGGCCTCGACGGGCGCCGTCGCGGCCCTCGGCGGGAGGAAGGGCGCGTTCATCGCGCCACCATCGCGGTGCCGCCGACGGGGCGCGGATACGGCCGGGCCTGGAGCCGCGCGGCCCGGAGCTTGAGCAGGAATTGCGTCGCGTTGACCGCGTAGGAGGCGTAGGCCGCGAGCGCCAGCCACATCAGCCCGGTGGTGCCCATGAGGCCCAGCGTGAGGGCGGCGAGGTAGGCGGTGTGCAGGGCCAGCACCAGCATGCTGACCACGTCCTCCCAGTAGAAGGCCGGGGCGAACAGGTAGCGGCCGAACACGGCCTTCTCCCAGATCGAGCCGGTGACCATGATCGCGTAGAGCAGCCCCGTCTTGGCCAGCACCGAGAGGTTGGCGGCGACCGCGCCCTCGCCGGTGGCCAGCGTCCGCAGGACGAGCCCGAGGCTGATGAGGAACACGAGGAATTGAAGCGGGGCGAGAAGGCCCTGGACCAGGGTCCAGCGGCTGGCGTCGCGCCGGGCGCGCTCGGCCGGCGTGTAGAGTGGTGGTCGTGTCGTCCGGTCCGTCGGACCCATCGCCTCACCCCATCCCTGCTGCGGCCGGCCGCCTCTCGAAGGAGCGGCTTGGGGTGAAGCCTAGAAACCGTGCCCAAATGTGTCAAGCGCGCTTTACGTCAAATCCAAATGACAATGACATCGAAGCATTCTGGTTCGAATTGACCATTGCCAAGTCGGCTCGAAAGGGTATCGTCTAGGTCAAGTCGTCCCGAAGAGGGCGACAGCGCGGGGATTTCCAGGCCCGGCCATGCTGAGTTGTAAAGACAATTAAGCCGTCAGCGACATTGGAGAGGGCCAATGGATGACTTGAGGCGCTCCGAGGGGCGAAACGCCATCCTGGCCCTCGCACGCGAGATGGCTTCGGCCTGCGAGATCGACGAACGGGCGCCGCCTCGCCGGCAGCAGCTCTCCGATCGCTGGCACGGTCACCTGTCCCGCGTCGTCGAGGCCGAGATCATTCCCCGCCTGATGCTTGCCCACCGGATGGAGGCGTCGACCCGCGGCCCCGGGCCGCGGAAGCCGACGGCCGAGGACATCGAGGCGTTCGCCTCCCTCGTGCTGGCGCCGGCCGGCGAAGTGGTGGAGGCGCGGATCGCCGCCCTCGTCGACGACGGGCTCGCCCTCGACAGCCTCCTCCTCGACCTGCTGGCGCCGACGGCGCGGCATCTCGGCGTGTTGTGGGAGGAGGATCTCTGCGATTTCGCGGAACTGACGATCGCGATGGGCCGCCTGCAGCGGATCATGCACGACCTCTCGCGCCGCTACGGCGGCGAAACCGGAGGGCACCGGGACGGGCACAGCATCCTGCTGAGCCTCTGCCCCGGCGAGACCCACATGTTCGGCCTTTCGATGATCGAGCAGTTCTTCCGCGACGCGGGCTGGGACGTGACGAGCACGGCGCTGGCGCCGGTGGGCGAGATCCTGAACCAGGCGCGGACCGCATGGTTCGACGTGATCGGCCTCTCGCTCGGCTGTGAGGTCCTTCTGCCGACCTTGACCAAGACCGTCCTCGAACTTCGGCGCGTCTCGTTCAATCCCGGCGTCCGGATCCTCGTCGGCGGCCCGATCTTCATCGACAATCCCGGCCATATCGAGCAAGTCGGCGCGGATGCGACGGCGTCGGATGCACGCCGAGCTGTGGCTGCAGCCGAGTTCATGCTTGATATGAGGGCGGGAGCCTGCTGAAAGACCTGATCGGCGACTTCACGAAGCGGTGAGACTTGACCAGCTTGGCCACCCACGCTGCGCAGAACCCCTCCGCAGCCCTGAGCAAGACCCTGGCGGCCCTCGGCGGAGAGGCGGCGGGTCTTCTCGTTGCGGCTGCGACGGACCTGTCGTTGGTCGTCGACGCGGATGGCATCATCCGCGACGCGGCCTTCGCTGCGCCGGATCTTGCGGGCCAGGGCTGTGACACCTGGCTCGGACGGCGGTGGATCGACACCGTCACCGTCGAGAGCCGGCCGAAGATCGACGCGCTGATGCGCGATGCGGCGCCGGACGGCGTGACCCGCTGGCGCCAGGTCAACCACCCTTCCGTCTCCGGCGAGGATCTGCCGATTCGCTACGCCGCGATGCGGTTGGGCTCGGACGGCTCGATCATCGCCATCGGCCGCAACCTCCTCGCCATGGCCTCGCTGCAGCGCAAGCTCGTCGAGACCCAGCAGGCGCTGGAGCGCGACTACCTCCGCCTGCGCGGCGCCGAGACCCGCTACCGCATGCTGTTCCAGCTCGGCAGCGAGCCGGTGCTCGTGGTCGACGCGGCCACCCGCCGGGTCACCGAGATCAATCCCGCCGCCGTCCGGCTCGTCGGCCGCCCCGAGAAGCGGATCCTCGGGCAGGACGTGGTCGAGCTGTTCGAGGCGGCGAGCGCGCGTGAGATCGAGCTGCTGTTCGCCGGCCTGCGCGCCACCGGCAAGGCCGAGGACCTCGAGGCCCGGCTTGGCGGCAGCCGTGGGCCGGCGCGGATCTCGGCCTCTTTGTTCCGACAGGGCAGCTCGGCGAGCGTGCTGCTTCGCGTTAGCGACGCCGCCATCGTCGGCGCCGATTCGGCGCGCGTCCGCGGCCCGCTCCTCGACGTGATCGAGGGCATTCCCGAAGGGTTCGTCGTCACCGATCTGTCGCGGCGCATCCTCACCGCCAACGGCGCCTTCCTCGACCTCGCCCAGATCGCGACCGTGGAGCAGGCGCGCGGCGAGCTGATCGACCGCTGGATCGGCCGCGAGGAGACTGAAGCCGCCACCCTGTTCGCGACGCTGGCCGAGCACGGCTCGGTCCGGCACTTCGCCACCGGCCTGCGCGGCGTGCTCGGCTCCATCGAGGAGGTCGAGGTCGCCGCCGTCGCCGTGCCGAACGCGCGGCCGCCCTGCCTCGGCTTCACCATCCGCGGCACCCCGCGCCGCGCCGTGGCCGCCGCGGCGCCGGGCTCGCACGAGCTGCCGCGCTCGGTCGAGCAGATGACCGAGCTCGTCGGCCGCGTCTCGATGAAGAATCTCGTGCGCGAGACCACCGATTTGATCGAGCGCCTGTGCATCGAGGCCGCCCTGCGGATCACCCGCGACAACCGCGCCTCGGCCGCGGAGATGCTCGGGCTCAGCCGCCAGGGACTCTACGCCAAGCTGCGCCGCTACGGCATCGGCGACCTCGACGGACCGGACTTTCCCGACGCCTGACCCTCGCATGCGGGACGACGACCGTGTTGCCCGCGCGCACGTCACCGTCCTCCCGCAGCATGCCTTCGGCGACCAAAGCCGGCGTCGATCGAATCCCTCGACCCACACCGCCAGGCACGGACGAGATGTCCGGCGGAACGTTTCGCAGCCGGGTGTGTCAAAAACTTTGACCGTTCGATCTGTCATCTTCGCTTGACACCTTGGGTGCCGAAAACCTAGCCTCCGGACATGGCGACACCGGCTCCCAGTGCACTCGTCGAACTGCTCAAGCCGATCACGTGGTTCGCGCCGATGTGGGCCTTCGCCTGCGGCGTGGTCTCGTCGGGGCAGCCGACCCATGGGCAATGGCCGGTGATCATGGCCGGCGTCGTCCTCGCCGGGCCGTTGGTCTGCGCCACGAGCCAGGCGGTCAACGACTGGTACGACCGCCACGTCGACGCCATCAACGAACCGAACCGCCCGATTCCCTCCGGCCGCATGCCGGGGCGCTGGGGGCTCTACGTCGCCGCGGCCTGGACCGGCCTGTCGCTCCTCGTCGCCGCCGCGCTCGGGCCCTGGATCCTCGGCGCTGCGATCTTCGGCCTCGTCCTGGCCTGGCTCTACAGCGCGCCGCCGATGCGCCTGAAGAGCAACGGCTGGTGGGGCAACTCGGCGGTGGCGATCTGCTACGAGGGGCTGCCCTGGTTCACGGGCGCCGCCATCATGGCTGCCACCGTCCCCGACCACCGCGTCCTGATCGTCGCCGCCCTGTACTCGATCGGCGCCCACGGCATCATGACCCTGAACGACTTTAAGTCGGTGGAGGGCGACACCCTCACCGGCATCCGCTCGCTTCCGGTCCAGCTCGGCATCCCCGGGGCCGCCCGCTTCGCCTGTCTGGTGATGGCGGTGCCGCAGGCAGCGGTGATCGCGTTCCTCTTCGCCTGGAGCCGCGGGTGGCACGCGGCGATCGTCGCGATGCTGCTCCTTGGGCAGATCGCACTGATGCGCCGCCTGCTCGCGGCGCCGTGCGAGAAGGCCGCCTGGTACAACGGCACCGGCACCACCCTCTACGTGCTTGGCATGCTGGTCGCCGCCTTCGCGCTCCGTCCGCTCGTGGGAGTGCCGTGATGGCCGCCTTGTCCTCGTCCACGGTGTCATCCGGGTTCTCCTGGATGCAGATCGTCCGCCTAGGGCTGGTCCAAACCGCGCTCGGCGCGGTCGTGGTGCTGATGACCTCGACCATCAACCGGGTGATGGTGGTGGAACTGGCGCTGCCTGCGATCGTGCCGGGCGCCCTTGTCGCCCTCCACTACGCGGTCCAAGTGCTGCGCCCGCGCTGGGGCTACGGCTCCGACTTCGGCGGCCGCCGCACCCCCTGGATCGTCGGCGGCATGGCCGCGCTGGCGCTCGGCGGCTTCCTCGCCGCGGTGGCGACCGCGCTGGCCGAGACCAACCTTTTCGCCGGCCTCGCCCTCGCGGTGCTGGCCTTCTTCTCCGTCGGCATCGGCGCGGGCGCGGCCGGCACCTCGCTCCTGGTTCTTCTCGCCACCGGCGTCGAGGACCGGCGCCGGGGCGCGGCGGCGACGATCGTCTGGGTGATGATGATCGCCGGTTTCGCGGTCACGGCGCCGCTCGCCGGGCACTTCCTCGATCCGTTCTCCGGGGCGCGGCTGGTGGCGGTCTCCGGCACTGTCTCCCTCGCGGCGTTCGTCCTCGCGTGCCTGGCTGTGCGCGGCGTCGAGCCCGCCGCCGCGCCGGCGCGCGCGGAGCCCGCCGGCCCGGCCAAGGCGCCGTTCCGGACGGTGCTCGCCAAGGTCTGGGCCGAACCGGCCTCGCGCCGCTTCACCGTGTTCATCTTCGTGGCGATGCTGGCCTACAGCGCCCAGGAGCTGATCCTCGAACCCTTCGCCGGCCTCGTCTTCGCGATGACGCCGGGCACGACCACCAAGCTCGCCGGTCTGCAGCACGGCGGTGTGCTCGCCGGCATGCTGATGGTCGCCGGGCTGACCATGGGCGTCGGCGGCCCCTGGCTCGGCTCGCTCAAGCTCTGGACGGCTTTGGGCTGCGCCGGCTCCGGCGCGATGCTCGCCGGGATCGCCGCCGGCGGCCTCGTGGGGCCGGACTTCCCGTTGCGCGCTGCGGTGTTCGGCCTCGGCCTGTTCAACGGCGTCTTCGCGGTCGCCGCGATCGGATCGATGATGGCGCTCGCGGGCGCCGGCGGCGAGGCCGAGCGCGGCACCCGCATGGGCGTCTGGGGCGCGGCGCAGGGCGTGGCCTTCGGCGCGGGCGGCTTCCTCGGCACGGTCGCGGTGGACCTCGCGCGCCTCGTCACGCCCGAGGCGGTGCAGGCCTACGCCGCGGTCTTCCTCGCCGAGGCGCTGCTCTTCGTGCTCGCCACCGTGATCGCCCTGCGGATCGAGCATGCGGGCGCGACGCGCGTGCCGCGTGGGCAGCGCGAGCGAACGCTGAAGCTTCAGCTGGAACCCCGTTTCTAAGCCGATGTCGGACCTGACCTCTTCGGGCGCCGTCGCGCCGGATCCATCAGAAAAACGCGCCAGGGAGCACAGCATGTCCGAGGCCGCCGAATTCTTCGATTGCGTCGTGGTTGGCGGTGGCCCTGCGGGCGCCACCACCGCCACGGACCTCGCCCGGATGGGGCGCAGCGTGCTGCTCCTCGACAAGCCCGGGCGGATCAAGCCCTGCGGCGGCGCGATCCCGCTGCGCGCGATTCGCGACTTCGCCATCCCCGACGCGCAGATCGTCGCCCGCATCAAGCTCGCACGGATGATCGCGCCCTCCGACACGGCCGTCGACATGCCGGTCGGCGACGGCTTCGTCGGGATGGTCGATCGCGAGCATTTCGATCCGTGGCTGCGCGACCGGGCCTCGCTCGCCGGCGCCGACTACCGTGCCGGCACCTACGAGCGCATCGATCGCGACGCCGACGGGACCACGGTCCACTACCGCGTCGGCGACGCGGCGCACGCGGTCCGGACCAAGCTGGTGATCGGCGCCGACGGCGCCTCCTCGCCGGTGGGTCGGGCCGAGATCCCGGGCCATGCCGGGATGAAACAGGTCTTCGCCTATCACGAGATCGTCCGCCCGCCCGCGGACGGCAGCGGGAGCTTCGCGGCCACGCGCTGCGACGTGTTCTACCAGGGCAAGCACTCGCCCGACTTCTACGCCTGGATCTTCCCGCACGGCGACACGATCAGCATCGGGACCGGCTCGGCCAAGAAGGGCTTCTCGCTCCGCACCGCGATCCGGAACCTGCGCGAGTCGACCGGGCTCGCGGCCGGCGAGACGGTCCGGCGCGAGGGCGCGCCGCTGCCGCTGAAGCCGCTCAAGAAGTGGGATAACGGGCGCGACGTGCTGCTGACCGGGGACGCCGCCGGCATCGTCGCTCCGGCGTCGGGCGAGGGCATCTACTACGCGATGCTCGGCGGACGTCTCGCGGCCGAGGCGGCCGAGGCGTTCCTCACCACGGGCGACGTCCGCGCCCTCACCCAGGCGCGCCGCCGCTTCATGAAGCTGCACGGGCGCGTGTTCCTGATCCTGCGGATCATGCAGGCCGTCTGGTACCGCAACGACGCCCTGAGGGAGCGCTTCGTCTCGATCTGCCGCGACAAGGACGTGCAGCAGCTCACCTGGGAAAGCTACATGAACAAGGAGCTGGTGCGAAAGAAGCCGATGGCCCACGTGAAGATCTTCTTCAAGGACATGGCGCACCTGTTCCGCTGGGTCTCGCCTTGAGCGAGGTCTGGATGCCGGCCACGGTCGCCACCCTGTCCGCGCTCGTGGTGGCGCTGGCCGGCGGCGTGCTGACCACCACCGGCCCCTGGTACCGCGCCCTGCGCAACCCGGCCTGGAAGCCGCCGGACTGGGCCTTCGGGCCGGTCTGGGCGACGATCTTCACCCTGTGCGTCGTCTCCGCCGTCATCGCCTGGAACGAGGCCGACGAGCCGCAGCGCGTCGCGCTGCTCGCGGCCTACGCCGTCAACAGCGTCCTCAACATCGCGTGGAGCGCCCTGTTCTTCCGTGCGGAGCGGCCGGACTGGGCGTTCTTCGAGCTGGTCCTGCTCTGGCTTTCCGTGGTCGCCCTGATCGCCGTGACGCTGCCGGTCTCGGGGCTCGCGGCCCTGCTGCTCGCGCCCTATCTCGCCTGGGTGGCGGTGGCTGGCGTCCTCAACCGCGCGATCGTCCGGCTCAACGGCCCGTTCGGAGCCGCATGATGGCGGCGTGGTTCGCGAGCGGACGGATCGTCGATGCGATCCTCGTCCTCGTGGCGATCGAAGCGATCGTTCTGATCGCGCTGCGGCATCGGACCGGCCGTGGGCCGGCTCCGCTTGCGCTTCTGTGCAACCTCGGTTCGGGTGTGGCGCTGATGCTCGCCGTGCGGGCGGCCCTGGTCCAGGGCCCGTGGCCGGTCGTCGCGGGCTGGATGCTCGCATCGCTGGTCGCACATCTCGGGGACCTCGTGCCGCGCCTGCGCAGCCGCGAGCACCTGACGCTTGGTCGCACCGCACAGGCCAGCGCGACAGGAACTTCTGTCTCGGCGGGTGCGTTCAACGCGCGACCGCCAAGCTGAATTATTATGCTTCTCAATTGCGGCTATCGGAGATTGGGCATCATGCGTCGCATCCTCGCTGTGGCCGCAACCTCCGGTTTCCTGCTCGGTTCCGCCGTACCGATCGACGCCTTCGCCCAGGGTGCGGACCAGGACCTGGTCAAGCGCGGCGAGTACCTCGTCACCGCCGGCGATTGCGTCGCCTGTCACACGGGGCCGAGCGGCAAGCGATTGGCCGGCAACTACATTCTCAACACGCCGATCGGGAAGATCCGCACCCCCAACCTGACGCCGGACGACGAGACCGGCCTCGGCAAGTGGACGGAGGCGGACTTCGTGAAGGCGATGCACGAGGGCATCGACAACGAGGGGCACTACCTCTACCCGGCCTTCCCCTTTGCTTGGTACACGAAGGTCACGACCGACGACGTGAAAGCGATCTGGGCGTACCTGCGCTCGCTCGAGCCGGTGAAGGAGCCGCGCAAGGACAACGAGATCCCGTTCCCCTTCAACATCCGCACCGCGCTGATCACCTGGCGGACCGCCTTCTTCACGCCGGGCGAGTGGAAGCCCGACCCGAAGGCCACCGCCGAGGTCAACCGCGGCGGCTACCTCGTCGAGGGGCTCGGCCACTGCGGCATGTGTCACAACGAAAATAAGATCGTCGGCAACAGCAGCCTGGCCGGCAAGCTCGGCGGCGGCGTCATCGATGGCTGGTACGCCCCGAACATCACCCCCGACGACCACCAAGGCATCGGCTCCTGGAGCGAGGAGCAGGTGGTGACCTACCTCAAGACCGGCACGGCGCCGGGCAACCAGCCCGGCGTCGCGGCCGGCCCGATGCGCCAGACCATCGAGGAATCGCTCTCGAAGATGACCGACGCCGACCTGAAGGCGATGGTCGCGTACCTGCGGACCTACCAGGCCAAGCAGACGTACAAGTCCAAGGACCTCCAGGCCTTCGACACCAAGGGCGCACCCGGTGCCGGCGTCTACTTGAGCTACTGCTCGTCTTGCCACCAGCCCGACGGCAAGGGTGTCGAGGGCGCGATTCCGGCGCTCGCCGGCAACACCTCGGTCCAGTCGGCCGGCCCGGAGACGGTACTGCGCGTGATCTACGGCGGGCTCGGCGCCCAGAGCGGCTACGCGCCGATGACGGCGATCGGCCAGGGCATGACCGACCAGCAGGTCGCCGACGTGACCGATTACATCCGCAACTCCTGGGGCAACAGTGCGCCCGTCCTGAAGTCCGGCGTGGCGGCCGACGCTCGCAAGGCGACGAGCACCATGCTCGCCGGCAACGCGCCCTGCGCCGAGATCGAACAGCCGGATGTGGCGATGGCCGTGGCCGACGCCGACGCCATCGGGCAGTTGAAGGGCCTCAAGCAGGAGGACTTCATCCCGCGGATCGATGCGCTCCTGCCGAAGATCAAGTCCGCGCTCCCCGCCGGGCGGGACGACGACATCGTCAACGGCCTGACGACCGCGTTCTGCAAGGCTGCGAAGCCTGATACCGACGACGTGAAGCTGCCTTGGCACACCACCATCGGCAGCTTCAGCAACCTCGTCTACAGTCAGCTGAAGAACCCCGAGAAGCAGGCCAGCACCATGCCGGCCCCGGCGATGCCGAAGCCGAACTGAGCGGCGGGCAACCGGTCGCGGGCCGGCCCTCGAACCCACGCAGGGTTCGAGGCGTGGGCCGCCCGCGCCGACGAGGGGAGGTCCGAGGGGATTTCGACCCGTCGCCCGGACCCGCGATCCCGCCCGTTGGACGATCATGACCCACCAGAGCTGTGACGTCGCGGTGATCGGAGCCGGCACCGCGGGGCTCGCCGCGTTCCGAGCCGCCGAGGCGGCGGGCGCCCACGCCGTCCTGATCGAGCGCGGGCCGGGCGGCACTACTTGCGCGCGGGTCGGCTGCATGCCCTCGAAGCTGCTCGTCGCCGCGGCCGCGGCGGCCCACGACGCCCGGCACGCGAGCCTGTTCGGCGTCGCGGTTGCGGGTGTGTCGATCGATGGTCTCGCGGTGATGGCGCGGGTGCGGGCCGAGCGCGACCGCTTCGTCGCCGCGGTGCTCGATGGGGTCGACGCCATCCCGAAGGCAAAGCGGCTGGCCGGCGAGGCTCGCTTCCTCGATGCCCGGACGCTCGCGGTCGGCGAAGGCCACCGGGTCGCCTTCCGTTCCGCGGTGATCGCGACGGGGTCGAGCCCGCGCGTGCCGAAACCGCTCCGGGGCCTCGGCGACGCGGTCCTGACCACCGACACGGTGTTCGAGCTTCCCGACCTTGCGGAATCCCTGGCGGTGGTCGGCGGCGGCCCGGTCGGCATCGAGATCGCCCAGGCGATGGCGCGGCTCGGCGTGGCCGTCAGCGTGTTCGACACCGGGTTCGGCCTCGCCGGCCTGAGCGAGCCGAGCCTCCAGCAGCGGGCCGCCGCGATCTTCGCTGAGGAGATGACCCTGCATCTCGGTTCGGAACTCGTCGCGGCCGAGCCCGTCGCCGGCGGCGCAGAGCTGACGTGGACGGAGGCGGACGGCGCCCGGCGCACGCAGACCTTCGCGCGGGTGCTTTCCGCCGCCGGCCGGCCGCCCAACCTGCAAGGCCTCGGGCTCGCGAAGGTCGGCCTTCGCCTCGACGAATCGGGCATGCCGGACTTCGACGCACGAACCCTCCTCTGCGCGGGCGCGCCGATCCTGATCGCGGGCGACGCCAACGCGGTGCGGCCGGTCCTGCACGAGGCCAGTCGCCAGGGCGGCATCGCCGGCCGGAACGCCGCTGCGCTCGCCGCAGGCTCGAGCCTCGAAGCGCCGGAACCCTGGCCGGCGCTCGCCATGGTGTTCACCCATCCGCAGGCGGCGAGCGTCGGGGCGGCGTTCGATGCCGATGCGGACTGCGTCGTCGGCGGGATGCGGTTCGACGACCAGGGCCGGGCGCGGGTCGAAGGCGTCAACCGCGGCGGCATCCGGCTCTGGGCGGATCGGAGCGGGCGCCTGCTTGGCGGCGAGATGTTCGGGCCGTCCTGCGAGCACCTCGCGCACCTCCTCGTCCACGCGATCGGCGATGGCCTGACCGCCCAGGCGATGCGGGCGCGGCCGATCTACCATCCCACGGTCGAAGAGGGGCTTGCGAGCGCATTGTCTGATCTCATACAAAGACATGAGCGCTGATCGCATCGCGCGGCGTCGTCGTGCTCGAACGTGTCGCGCGGCGTAGTGCGGACGCCATTGCGCCCGCCCGTCCCACGGGTCATACCGGGCCGCAGATGAGCCGGTCCCATTCCTGATGACGACGATCGTTGCCGACGGCGATGCGATCGACATGGACGCCCTGACGGCCGAACAGCGCGACGGCCTCGACATCGGGGTGATCGGGCTCGACGCCGCCGGGACGATCGTGTCGTTCAGCGAGGGCGCGAGCGCGCTCACCGGGCTGTCGAGCGACGCCGTGGTCGGCCGCAACTACTTCCGCGAGGTGGTGCCCAGCACCAACGTGCCGAGCTTCTTCGGTCGCTTCCTCTCGGGCACGCGCCGCGGGCAGCTCGACGAGAGCTTCGACTTCGTGTTCGGGCGCATGCCGCAGCCGCTTCGCGCCCGGGTGCGGATGCGGCGCGGGGACGCCGTCACCTGGCTGACGATCAGCCCGGTCGAAACCCTCGGCGCCGGCCAGCCTCGCGAGGCGGTGATGGCCGCCATCGGCCGCCGGGTCCGAGCCGAGCCGGTCGATCCGCAGCTGTGCGAGCGCGAGCCGATCCACATTCCCGGCTCGATCCAGCCGAACGCTGTGATGCTGGCGGCCGACGCCGGCACGCTGGAGATCCTGGCCCACAGCACCAACGTCCGCGACGTACTGAGCCGTGCGCCCGAGCGGATCGCCGGCCTGCCGCTCTCCGATGTGCTGCCGAGCGCCTTCGTCGAGACGATCCGCCAGCGGCTCGCCAGCGCCACCCTCGACGACGGGCGCTCGATCCGCCGCACGCTCAAGCTCGCCGGCGACGACCGCGCCAGCTACTACGCCATCGTCCACGCCCATTCCGGCCGGGTCATCGTCGAGCTCGAACTCGAACCCGAGCATCCGGAGGATTTCCGGGTCGCGACCCAGACCGATTCGGAACTCGCCGTCACTCGGCTCCGCGCCGCCGAGACTCTGAACGGCGCCGCCCGCATCGCCGCCCTCGAAGTCCGCGCGCTCACCGGCTTCGAATGCGTGCTGGTCTACCGCTTCGATGGCGACTGGAACGGCGAAGCCATCGCCGAGGACAAGGTGCCGGACTGGTCGCGCGCCCTGCTTGGCCTGCGGTTTCCAGCCTCCGACATCCCGGCCCAGGCGCGCGCGCTCTACACCAAGGCCAAGAGCCGCTTCGTGATCGACCGCGATTCGGTGCCGGTGCCGCTGGTCGCGGCACCTGCGGCCGGCAACGGGCCGATCGACCTCACCTTCGCGCAGCATCGCACGCTCTCGCCGATCCACCTGGAGTACCAGCGCAACCTCGGCGTCAACGGCTCGATGTCGATCTCGATCATGGTCGAGGGAAGGCTTTGGGGTTTGATGATCGGCCATCACCGCCATCCGCACTATGTCGCCCCCGAGACCCGTGCCGCCGCGACGGTGCTGACCGACGCCTTCGCCATGCGGGTGCAGGAGATCGAGGCACGCCGGCTCTGGACCGAGCGGCAGGCGCATCTCGACACCGAGGGACGCCTGGTCCGCGGCCTGACCCGCTCGGACGACTTCGTCGCCGCGCTCACCGCCGGCTCGACCACCCTCCTCCACCTGTTCGGCTCGACGGGCGCGGCCATCGTCTCGGGCACCCGCGCGACGCTGATCGGCGCGACGCCCCCCGAAGAGGCCGTCCGGGCCATCGGAGACTGGCTGAAGCAGACGCTGGCGCCGGCCGAGACGACCTATGCCGACGCCAACTTTCCCACGCAGTGTCCCGCCGCCGCCGCGCACCGCGAGATCGCCAGCGGGCTGCTCGCCGCCTTCGTCGACGAGTCGCGCGAGCACCTGCTGTTGTGGTTCCGGCCGGAGGTGTCGAGCACGGTGACGTGGAGCGGCGATCCCCGGAAGCCTGTGCTCGCCGGCAGCGGCCCCGTCGCGGTGCTGCCGCGGCGCTCGTTCGAGCGCTGGGTCGAGGAGCGCACGGGCTTCGCCACCCCCTGGGCCGACTGGCAGGTCTCGCTGGCCGGCTCGCTGGCCCACGCGGTCGAGGGCGTCGTGTTGCGCCAGCGCCGAAAGATCGACGAGCTCACCGGCCTCCTCGCCGAGAAGGAGCGCCTGCTCGCCCAGAAGGATCTGCTGACCCGCGAGATCGACCACCGGGTGAAGAACTCGCTCCAGATCGTCTCGGCCTTCCTGCAGATGCAGCGGCGCCAGGTCACCGATCCGGCCGCCCGGCAGGCCTTCGCCGACACCTCCGCCCGGGTGATGAGCGTCGCCCGCGTCCACGACAGCCTCTACCAGGCGGAGAACGTCGAGGAGGTCGACCTCGGCCAGACCATCGAGGCTCTGTGCGCCGACCTCGCCGGCATGGCCGGCGGCGGACACGCCGTCGACCTCACCGCCGAGCCCGGCCTGATGGTGCCCTACCGCAAGGCGGTGGCGCTCTCGCTGATCGCGACCGAGCTCGTGACCAACGCCTTCAAGTACGCCGCCAAGCCGGAGGGCGTCGGCCGCGTCGCGGTCACCGTCTCGGGTCACGGCGCAGGCACCGTGCGGCTGCGCGTCTGCGACGACGGCGAGGGCCTGCCCGAGGGCTGGTCGGAGACCAAGCCCCGCGCCAACGGCACCGGGGTCGGCCTCGGGATGAAGCTGATCCGGGCGATGCTCGACCAGATCAACGCCCGCCTCGACGTCGACAACGCGCCCGGCGCCTGCTTCACGATCACCGCGTGAGCCTGCACCAGCGGCTGCGCGCCGCGACCGCCTCGGCGCACCAGGGCCTCGAAGACGCGCTCGACTGGCGCGCGCGCGTCGCCACCCGGGACGGGTATCGCGACCTCCTTGCCCGCTTCCACGGCTTCCATGCGGCCTACGAGCCGGCGATCGGCGACGCCCTCGCCGACGCGGCGTTCTGGGGTCCGCGGCGGCGGCTGGCCGCGCTGGAGGCGGACCTCGCCCATCTCGGCATGCTTGAACCCGACATCGCCGCCCTGCCCCAGCCCTCGGGCGTCACGTTCGCGGACGCCGCGGCGGCGATGGGCGCGCTCTACGTGCTCGAAGGCTCGACGCTCGGCGGCCAGGTCATCGGCCGGCACATCGGCGCGCTCTACGGGTTCGCGGATGCGGGCCTCGTCTATTACCGCGCACATGGACGGCAGACGGGCCTGATGTGGAACGCGTTCCGAGCGCGGCTCGACCGCCTGTCGAGCGACGCGGAGGCGGAGGCGGCGCTCGCCTCCGGCACCGCGACGTTCGACGCGCTCAAGGTCTGGCTCTGCGCGCCGGACCCGTCCGCCTCGCATCGGGTGGGATGAGGGGCGGCCCGCCTCAGCCCTCGCGGTCCTTTCCGAGCAGCCCGTCGACGAAGGTTTCGAGGCCGGTCCGGCGCGTCCGCTTCAGGCGCTCGGCGGCCAGGATGCCGCGCAAGGCGTCGAAGGCGTTCTGCAAGTCGTCGTTGACGATGACGTAGTCGTACTCGCTCCAGCGCTGGATCTCGACGCGGGCGTTGGCGAGGCGCTTCTCGATCGTCTCCGGGCTGTCCTCGGCGCGGCGTTCCAGGCGGTGGCGCAGCTCCTCCAGGCTCGGCGGCAGGATGAACACCGTCACCACGTCGTCGGCGAGCTTGCCGCGCACCTGGCGGGTGCCCTGGTAGTCGATGTCGAAGATCATGTCCCGGCCGGCGCTGAGCACCTTCTCCACTGGGCGCCGCGGCGTCCCGTAGAAGTTGCCGTGGACCTCGGCCCATTCGAGCAGGTCGTCGCGGGCGCGCAGGTCCTCGAAGGCCTCGCGCTCGATGAAGTGGTAGTGGCGCCCGGCGATCTCGGAGGGGCGCCGGGCCCGGGTCGTCACCGAGATCGACAGGTCGAGGCCCCAGCCGCCGTCGTCGGCGATGGCGCGCGTGAGCGTGGTCTTGCCGGCGCCGGAGGGCGAGGACAGGATCAGGATCAGCCCGCGGCGGGCGATGGAATCCGAGACCGACTGCAAGGGGGCGTCCGTCATCCGCATGCCCCGGCCGTGTTCCGTGCGCCCATCGCCCCGCCCCGTCACTCGACGTTCTGAACCTGCTCGCGGAATTGCTCCACCACGGCCTTCAAGTCGAGTCCGATTCGCGAGAGTGCCACGTCGTTGGCCTTGGCGCAGAGCGTGTTGGCCTCACGCCCGAGCTCCTGGGCCAGGAAGTCGAGGCGCCGCCCGATCGCGCCGCCCGCCGCCAGCAGCTCGGACACCGAGGCGAGGTGGGCGCTGAGGCGGTCGAGTTCTTCGCGGACGTCGGCCTTGGCCGCCATCATCACCGCCTCCTGGTGCAGGCGCTCGGGATCGAGGCCGCCGGGCTCCAGCAGGCCCGCGACGGAGGCCGCGAGCCGCGCGCGGATCGCCTCGGGCCTGCGCGCCGGGCAGCTCTCGGCGTCCTGCGTCAGCGCACCCATCCGCGCGACCTGCGCCGCCACGATCTCCTCGAGCTGTCGGCCCTCGGCGCGGCGCGCATCGACGAGGTCGGCGACCAGCCGGACGACGCCCTCCGCGAGGTCGCGGGCCAGCGCATCGGGATCGGTGGCGGCCTCGTCCTCGGACTCGATCACACCGCGGATCGACAGCAGCCCGTCCATCGTCGCGGGCGCGATCCCCTCCGGCACCGGCACGCGGGCGACGGCCTCGGCGAGCCGGGCCAGCAGCGCCTCGTCGATCCGCACCCGGGCCTTGCTCTCGGGCCGCGTGAGGTTCAGCGACAGCTGGCACTGGCCGCGGGACAGCGTCTTCTGCAGGGCGGTGCGCGCGACCTCGCCAACCGCGTCGTAACCGTTCGGCACCCGCAGCCGGACGTCGAGCCCGCGCCCGTTGACGCTGCGGACCTCCCAGGCCCACTGCACCGGCCCGGTGGTGCCGGCGGCCCGGGCGAACCCGGTCATGCTCGCGATCATGGTCGTGCGATGCCCTGCGTTGCGACGGGGTAAGTTTTGCTGTGACGAGGAGCCTACAGGAACGCGTTCACTTCCACCGTGAACCCGCCCGGCGCCTGGAAGTAGAAGGTCACGCGCCCGTGCTCCTCGCGCGGCGCCTCCGGTGCGAAGCCGCCATCGGTGAGCTGGGCGTGGATCGCGTGGACCTGCTCCACACGCTCCTGGATGAAGCCGATGTGGAAGATCTTGGGGTAGGTCGCATCCTTCACGCGGAACAGGCTGAGGATGCCGCCGCCGTCGTCGGTGAGGAAGGCCATCTTGTCGTTGACCGGCATCCCGGTGCGGCGAAGCCCGAAATAGGTCTCGAACATCAAAACGGTGGCCGGGACCTCGGTGACGCCGAGGTTGACGTGGTTCAGGTGCATCGGCTCGTCCTGGATGGCGCGTGCGGACGGCGCCGCGGCGTCGGGTACGATCAAGGCTGCTTCAGCGCCGGCACGGTCTTGGGCGAGCCGAGGTCGTAGGTCTTGTTCTTCAGCGGGTCGAGCTTCGTGCCCTCCGAGGCGTCGAAGGCCTTCGGCCGCGGGGCGCCGGGCGCCATGGTCGCGCCGTCGAGCGCGTAGGCGTTCGTCGGCGGCGCGAAGGCCGAGGCGCGGGGCGCCACCGCGTCGGCGGGCGGCTCGGCCTTGTCGACGCTGTCCGGCGCCGTGGTCTGGCGGCTCTTCTCGACCTGGCGCCAGCGCGCGACGTTCTTCTGGTGGCCGTCCAGGCTCTCGGCGAAGGCGTGGCCGCCGGTGCCGTCGGCCACGAAGAACAGGTCCTTGGTGCGCGAGGGGTTGGCCACCGCCTCGAGCGCGGCGCGGCCGGGGTTGGCGATCGGGCCGGGCGGCAGGCCCTCGATCACGTAGGTGTTGTAGGGCGTCGCGCGCTCGATCTCGGAGCGCTGGATGCCGCGCCCGAGGGTGCCGCGCCCGCCGACCAGCCCGTAGACGATGGTCGGGTCCGATTGCAGCTTCATTCGCTTGTTCAGGCGGTTGACGAACACGCCGGCGACCCGCGGGCGCTCGTCGGCGCGGCCGGTCTCCTTCTCGACGATGGAGGCGAGCGTCACCATTTCGGCGGGCGTCCGCACTGGCACGTCGGCGCTGCGGCGCAGCCAGATGTCGTTGAGGACCCGGCGCTGCTTCTCGCGCATCAGGTTGACGATCTGCTGGCGGGTGGCGCCGCGCTCGAACTTGTAGGTGTCGGGCAGGAGCGAGCCCTCGGGCGGGATCTCGCCGACCTCGCCGGTGAGCACGTCGTTCTCGTTCAAGCGTACGACGATCTGCTCGGAGGTCAGCCCCTCGGGGAAGGTGATCGCGTGCTGGACCTGCCGGCCCGTGGTCACGGTGTCGATCGCTTCGCCGATGCTGGCATGGGCCTTGAAAGTGTACTCGCCGGCCTTCAGCGGCGGGCGCCCGCCGAAGCGGGCGGCGAACTCGAACAGCCCGACATGGTCGATCACGCCCTCGCGCTTAAGGATCTCCGCGATCTCCCCGGTGCCGCTCCGCGACGGGATCACGACGACCTTGTCGGCGGGCAGCGGGCCGGGCTCCTGCACCTGCCGCTGGAACAGGGTCAGCCCCAGCATCGCGGCGATCGCGACCGCGACGGCGAAGGTCAGGAGCCCGCTGATGGTGGCGAGCAGGCCGCCGCGGCGGCGCTCGGGCCGCTCGGGCGGCGGCGGGGCGGCGGTCGGCTTGATCGCCTCGTTGGGCGAGCGGGGGGAAAGGCGCTGAGGCTGGGCCGGCTCATCGTAGGCGAGCGGCTGCGGCGGCACGTGCGTCTGGCGTCGACGGAAGAACATCGGGATCCTGCTCGGGCTCGCGCCGGCGACGGGGAGTTCGGCCGGGCGCGCATGCGCGACGGGACGGCGACCGCGAGGGATCGCCGCAAGCTACCGGAAACTACGCCGGTTTGTGGCGAAATTGCCATTGCGCGCCGCACCCGGCCGGCTGCGACGAGGCGGGTCGCCCCCGTCAGCGCGGAATCGCCCGCGCCGACGCCGGCTGGCACGTCGCGCAGAAGAAGGTCGAGCGGCCGGATTGCACGATCCGGCCGACCGTCCCGCCGCAGCCCTTGGTGCGGCAGGCCTCGCCGACGCGGTCGTAGACCCGGAACGCCTGCTGGAAGGCACCCGACGTGCCGTCGGTGTGAGCGTAGTCGCGAAGGGTCGAGCCGCCCGCCGCGACCGCCTCGGTCAGCACCTCGCCGATCACCTTGGCCAGCAGCCGCGCCTTCGGCGTCGGCCCGCCGTCGGCCTTGGCGAGCGTACCCGCGGCGGCCTCGGGGTGGAGGCCGGCCCGGTGCAGAGCCTCGCAGACATAGATGTTGCCCAAGCCCGCGATCAGGCGCTGGTCGAGGAGCGCGGCTTTCAGCGGCGTGATCTTGTGGCGGAACAGGCGCGCGATGGTCGCCCCGGTCAGCTCGGCGCTCAGGGGCTCGATGCCCATGGCCGCGAAGTGCCGGCACGCGGCGAGCGTGTCGGTGGGCACGAGGTCCATGAAGCCGAAGCGGCGGGCGTCGTTGTAGGTCACGGTGGCGCCGTTCCCCATCGCCATCACGACGTGGTCGTGCTTGGGCGTACCCAGCGCCCCGTCGAGGTAGAAGTCGCCGGGCGAGGTGTTGCTGCCGTCGGGCATCGCCACGTCGAAGCGCCCGCTCATGCCGAGGTGCATGATCAGCGTCTCGCCCGAGTCGAGTCCGGCGGTGAGGTACTTCGCCCGCCGCGCGAGGCTGGTGACCCGGCGGCCCTCCAGGCGGGCGGAGAAGTCATCGGGGAACGGGAAGCGTAGGTTCGGCCGGCGCAGGGTGACGCGGCTGAAGGTGGCCCCGACCATCGCCGGCGCGAGGCCGCGCCGCACCGTCTCGACTTCTGGAAGCTCCGGCATGGTCCTGTGGATGTCCCTCGGCGCATCGGATCGCGAAAGCTGGATATCGGCCCGGGGCGCTGCCATCGCAATCCCGGGCGCCCGGCCTCTGGGAGCGCGCCCTGCGACCGTTCACTGCTCCGCGTCTTACGACGCATGGCGGATCGCGTCCGGCTTCGCTATGAGGCGCGAGGGCGCAGACGGGCAGGACTTCATGACGGTGGCGGACGGGAAGACGGGCGCGCAGGAAACCGATTTCGGCTTCGAGCGGGTGGCTTTGGCCGAGAAGCAGGCGCGCGTCGACGACGTGTTCCGCTCGGTCGCCAAGCGCTACGACCTGATGAACGACCTGATGTCCGGCGGCCTGCACCGGGCTTGGAAGGCGCAGGCCATCGCGATGCTGCGCCCCTCGCGCACGCGGCCCTTCCGCCATCTCGACGTGGCCGGCGGCACCGGCGACGTGGCCTTCCGCGTCCTGGAGGCCGGCGGCCCGCAGACCTCGGTCACCGTGCTCGACATCAACGAGGCGATGCTGCGGGTCGGCGCCGAGCGCGCCGGTGCGCGCTTCGACGGCCGCATCGACTTCGTCACCGGCAACGCCGAGACGCTGCCCCTGCCCGACGCGACCTTCGACGCCTACACCATCGCCTTCGGCATCCGGAACGTGCCGCGGATCGAGCTGGCCCTGCAGGAAGCCCGCCGCGTGCTGAAGCCCGGCGGCCGCTTCCTGTGCCTGGAATTCTCCAAGGTCGACCTGCCGGTGCTCGACAAGATCTACGACGCCTACTCCTTCCACGTCATTCCGCGCCTCGGCGCGCGGGTCGCGGGCGACGCGGAATCCTACCGCTACCTCGTGGAATCGATCCGTAAGTTTCCCTCCCCTGGGCTGTTTGCCGGGATGATCGAGCAGGCCGGCTTCCGCCACGTCACCCACCGGCCGCTCTCGGGCGGCATCGTCGCGATCCATTCCGGCTGGAAGGTCTCGTGACCGATCCGAGCCGCCGGACGGCGCGATGATCGGCGCCGCCGTCAACCTCGCCCGCGGGGCCCGCGTCGGCTTCGTGCTGGCCCGCGAGGGCGCGCTGGCACTCGTCGACGCCTCCGAGCTGCCGCCGCTCCCGCGCCTCGGCCTCCGGCTGGTCCGGATGCTGGAGCGGCCGGGCCTCGGCTCCGGGGCGGCGCGGCTCTCGGCCGGGCTGACCCGGCTCGGGCCGTCCTACGTCAAGTTCGGGCAGTTCCTCGCCACCCGCCCCGACATCGTCGGGATGGCGGCGGCGCGCGACCTCGAGATGCTCCAGGACCGGGTGCCGCCGTTCCCGCAGGCGGTGGCCGTCAAGGTGGTCGAGGCGGCCTTCGGCCGGCCGATCTCCACCCTGTTCGTCGCCTTCGGCGAGCCGGTGGCCGCGGCCTCGATCGCGCAGGTCCACAAGGCGGTGGTGCAGGATGCCGACGGCACCCAGCGCAACCTCGCCGTCAAGATCATGCGGCCGGGCGTGCGCGAGCGCTTCCAGCGCGACGTCGAGGTGATGCGGCTTCTCGCCCGCATCGTCCACGTGCTTTCGCCCGAGGCCGAGCGCCTGCGCCCGCGCGACGTGGTCGAGATCCTCGCCCGCTCCGTGACCATGGAGATGGACTTCCGGCTCGAGGCCGCCGCCGCCTCCGAGCTGGCGCAGAACACGGCCGACGATGAAGACTTCCGGGTTCCGCTGCCCGAATGGGAGCTGATCGCCCGCGACGTGCTGACCTGCGAGTGGATCGAGGGCACTCGCCTGCACAGCGCCGCCGCGCTCCAGGCCGCCGGCCACGACCCGCACGCGATCGGCCGGACCGTGATCCAGAGCTTCCTGCGCCAGGCGATCCGCGACGGGTTCTTCCACGCCGACATGCACCAGGGGAACCTGTTCGTGGACGCCGCCGGCAAGCTCGTGGCGGTGGATTTCGGCATCATGGGCCGGCTTGGGCGCAAGGAGCGGCGGTTCCTCGCCGAGATCCTGCTCGGCTTCATCATGCGCGACTACACGCGCGTCGCGCAGGTGCATTTCGAGGCGGGCTACGTGCCGGCCCACCACTCGGTCGACGACTTCGCGCAGGCGATCCGCGCCATCGGCGAGCCGATCCACCAGCGCCGCGCCGACGAGATCTCGATGGCGAAGGTGCTGACACTTCTGTTCGACATCACCGCCCTGTTCGACATGAGCACCCGGACCGAGCTGGTGATGCTGCAGAAGACCATGGTCGTGGTCGAGGGCGTCGCCCGCAGCCTCGATCCCAAGCTCGACATGTGGACCTCCGCCGAGCCGGTGGTCCGCAGCTGGATCACCCGCAACCTCGGCCCGGTCGGGCGTCTCGAAGGGGCGGCTCACGCCGCGCGCACCCTCGCCGACGTCGTCGCCGACGTGCCCGAGCTCGCCCTGCGGCTCCGGCGCCTGCTCGTCCGCGCCGACGAGGCGGGCACGGGGGACGCCCACCGCCTGGAACGCATCGCCCGCACCGAGCGCCGCACCGCGTTGTGGCAGACGCTGGCCCTGTGGGCGATCGCGGCCGGCGTGCTGGTCGCGGCCTTGCGATAGCGCGTCCCGCCGGACGATCCGTCAGGCCGCGGCCCAGCCGGGCCCGGCCGCCTGATCCGGGCGTGGGTCCGCCTTGGGGACGATGCCGGTCTCGTGCGGGTTCAGGGGGGCGGGTCGGCCGAACAGGTAGCCCTGCACCTCGGCGCAGCCGGCGGCCTTGAGGAACGCCAGCTCCTCGGGCGTCTCGACGCCCTCCGCCACCACCGGCAGGCCCAGGCCGGAGCCGAGGCCGAGGACGGCGCGCACGATCGCCGCGGTCTGGGCGTTCGTGTCGACGTTGCGCACGAACGACTGGTCGATCTTGATCCGGTCGAACGGGAACGCCCTGAGGTTCGCCAGCGACGAGTAGCCCGTCCCGAAATCGTCCATCGCGATCCCGACGCCCAGCGTCTTGAGCTGCCGCAGCGTCGCCACCGCGCGATCGAAGTTGCGGATGAGCGCGGTCTCGGTGATCTCCAGTTCGAGCCGCGCGGCCGGTAGTCCGGTCTCGAGCAGCACCGCGAGCACCTGCGCGGCGAAGGCCGGATCGTGCACCTGGACCGCGGAGACGTTCACCGCCACCCGCAGGGGCGCCTCCCAGCCCGCCGCCTCGCGGCACGCGGTGCGAAGCACCCACATCCCGATCGCCGAGATCGTCCCGCGCTCCTCCGCCACCGGGATGAAGAGGTCGGGCGGCACCCGGCCGCGCTCCGGGTGGGTCCAGCGCAGCAGGGCCTCGAAGCCGAGCAGCGCCCCGCCATCGGCGGCGACCTGCTTCTGGTAGACGAGGTGGAACTCGTCGCGAGCGAGCGCGCATTCGAGGTCGCGCTCCACGCCGTGCCGCTCGCGCACGGCGATGCCCATCTCCGGCTCGAAGACGCCGTAGGTGCCCCGGCCGTCGGCCTTGGCGCGGTAGAGCGCCGTGTCGGCGTGGACCATCAGGTCCTGGCGTTCCATGGCGTCCTGCGGACACAGGGCGATGCCGATGCTGACCCCGACCATGGCGTCGGCGGTCCGGTCCGAAGCCTGCGCCGCAAGTGCGGCGATGATGGTCTTCGCCAGATCCTCGGCCGCGTCAGGCCCGGCCTGGCCGTCCATGAGGATCGCGAACTCGTCCCCGCCGAGGCGCGCCATGCACTGGTCTGGGCCGAGCAGGCCCGTCACGCAGCGGGCGACCCGGGCGAGCATCGCGTCGCCCGCCGCGTGGCCGAACAGGTCGTTGACGGCCTTGAAGCGGTCGAGGTCGAGGCACAGCACCGCGATCGAAGCGCCGGTCTCGACGGCCGCGGCCACCGCCCGGTCGAGCACCGCGTTGAAGGCGGTGCGGTTGAGCAGGCCCGTCAGCGCGTCGTGGTGGGCGAGGTACTGGATGTGCCGCTCGGCCTGCTTGCGCTCGCGGATGTCGCGGACCGCCAGCGCCTGGTGCGACTTGCCCGCGAAGTCGATCCGCCGGAGGATCGCCTCGACCGCGATGATCTCGCCGGCGGCGTGGCGCAGGCCGAGCTCGACCGGCTGCCCCATGGCGCAGGCGAGCCGCTGCCAGGCGTTGGCCTCGGTGAGGAAGGTGCTCACCGGCAGGCCCGCCACCGCCGCGTCGGCGAGGCCGACGAGGCGGCCGAAGCTGACGTTGGCCGTGACGACGCGGTGGCCGTCCACGACGATGAGCCCCTCCACCGCTGCGTTGGCGAGGCCGCGCATGCGCTCGGTCTCGCCATGCACGCGGCGCTGCTCGCGCAGGCTGAGCGCGTGAGCCGTCGCGGTGAGGACGAAAATGGCGAGGCTGGCAAGCGCCACCGCGCCGGCGAGCCACGTCGGCGACATCGCATGCGGCGACAGGGTGGCCAGCGGATTTTCCGTGATCGTCACCGCAGCCATCCCGATCGTGTGGTGCGCGCCGATCGCCAGCGTCAGGATTGCCGCGCTGGCCAGCAGGGAGGTGAGCGATCGGGACCGGATCGCGGTCGAGAGCGCGACGGCGGAAAAAAGCTCGCCGACCACGATCGAGGCGGCGACGACGGCTGGGTTCCAGCGCAGGTGCCCCGTCACCTCGAAGGCCGCCATGCCGGTGTAGTGCATCGCGGCGATGCCGAGCCCGACGACGAGCCCCCCGAGCCAGGATGCCCCCTGCGTCCCGAGCAGGGCGACGCGCAGCCCGAGGCCGGTGAGGCAGATCGCGATGACGAGCGAGAGGAGGGTCAGGCCGTGGTCGTAGGCGCTCGGGATGCTCGGCTGGAAGGCCAGCATCGCGATGAAATGGGTCGCGAAGATACCCGTGCCGCTGGAGATCGCCGCGACGACGAGCCAGGTCAGACGGGTGCGGCCGGCGCTGCCGGCGTGGCGGAGCAGGCGGATCGCAGTCAGCGCCGCGATCGCGCAGATCGCGGCTGCCAGGCCGACGAGGCGGAGATCGTGCTGGTCCGTGAAGCAACCGATGACGGTCAACATGCCGACGGATCCGACATCGCGCCAGGCTTGCCCCATGCCGGAATGCTGCGATGCTCGGTCATCCTCGAAAGAATTTCGATCTCAAGATGAAAGTAGATATTCAAGGCACAACCGTAAGGATATATTTAATATCATTTTCCGGCAGGCCGATTAAAGATACCTTTCATGCAAGATCCTCCCAAAAGGCTCTGACATCATCGTTGCCGCATAACGGCGCTCTTTGGGGCGATTACGTATCGATCGAATCATCTTTCGATTGCAGCCGCTCAAGCAAAGTTGCTGTGCCGCCTTCCCCGCCTCCAGGGCGGGCGCTCACCGAGCCGCGGTGCGGAAGCCCGCGTAGATGTCGCGCCGGTCCGGCGTGAAGAAGTTGCGGTAGGCGTTGTCGACCATGCGGCCGCGGGTGATCCAGGCGCCGCCGCGCAGCACCTTGCGCGTGCCGAAGGCCGGCTCGGAATACTCGCGGTACACGTCGGGCGAGAAACCCGGATAGGGCAGGAAGTCGCTCGCGGTCCATTCCCAGACGTTGCCGAGCATCTGCCGGCAGCCCCAGGCGCTGTCGCCGTCCGCGTGGGCGGCGACGTCGACGCAGCCGAGGCGGCCACCGTCGAGGTTGGCTAGGCGGGCGTCCGGTGCAGTCTCGCCCCAGGGATAGCGCGACTTCGTGACGCCGATCGCGCCGTCCGGCGCCGGCGCCGTCGAGGCTGCGACCTCCCATTCGGCCTCCGTCGGCAGGCGCCGCCCGGCGAAGGCGCAGTAGGCTGCGGCCTCGTACCAGCTGACGTGGACCACCGGCTGGTGTGGGGCGAGGTCGGCGACGCCACCGAACCGGCTAACGCGCCAGCCCGCTCCGTCCCGCTGCCAATGCGCGGGATGCTCGGCTCCGGTCCGGCAGCGCCAGCGCCATCCCTCCGCGTCCCAGAACGACGGCTCGCGATAGCCACCGGCCTCGACGAAGGCGGCGAATTCGGCGTTGGTCACCGGCGCCCGCGCGATCTTGAACGGTGCGACCGCGATCGAGTGCGCCCACTTCTCGTTGTCGAAGACGAAGTCCGCGTCCGGCTCGGCGCCGAGCCGGAAGGTCCCGCCCGGGATCGCCGCGTCGCCCGGCCAGGGCCCTTCGGCGACGGGGGCGAGGCCGGCCGAGGCGGCGAAGGACGGCGCCGGATAGCCCAGCGTCTGGCGCGAATAGGTGAAGGCCTCCCCGTGCATGTCCTCGTGGTAGGTGGTCAGCCGGTAGCGGTAGGCCTCCTCGCGCGTCGGCGTGCCGTCGAGCCGGCGGACCAGCGCGTCGTGGACGCGGCCCATGTAGCCGAGCGTGTCCGCGAGCGGGGGTAGCGCGCGCACCCAGCGGTCGTCGTGGGCCAGCACCGCAGAGTTGTAGACCGCGTCGGCGTCCGCGATCGCCGGCGCGGCGCCGTCGAGGGCGCGCAGGATGAAGTGCTCGTGGAACCAGGCGAGGTGGCCGATCTCCCAGAGCAGCGGGTTGACGATGTCGAGGCGCGGCCCGATCAGCTGGTCGGGCACGAGACCGGCCACCAGCTCGAGGGTCCGGGCGCGGCTGTCCTGCAGCATCGCGATGAGTTGTGTGGCGTCGGTCATGGCGTGCGTCCGATAAGCGATCGACCCATGAACGTCATCCTGATCACGCCCGCACCCCGCCACTCGCGGACCGGCAACCGCACGACGGCCCTGCGTTGGGCCGGCCTCCTCCGGGGGGCCGGCCACCGCGTCGTGGTGGCGACCGCGTATGACAGCGAGCCCTGCGACCTGATGATCGCCCTCCACGCCTGGAAGAGCGCCCCGGCGATCCAACGGTTCCGTCGCGCGTACCCGGAGCGCCCCCTCGTCGTCGCGCTGACCGGCACCGACATCAACCACGATCTCGCCGCCGACCCGGCCAAGACCCAGCGCTCGCTCGATCTCGCCGACGCGCTCGTCGGCCTGCACGAACTCGTCGGCGAGGCGATCCCGGCGCGCCACCGCGAAAAGCTCGCGGTGATCGTGCAATCCGTGCCGGCGGGCGGGGACCGCCTGCCGGCGCTGAAGCGCGCCTTCGAAATCCTGGTCGTCGGGCACCTGCGCGACGAGAAGGACCCGCTGCGCGCCGCGATCGCCGCCCGCGCCCTGCCCACTTCCTCCCGCATCCGCGTCGTCCACCTCGGCGGCGCCCCCGACCCCGCCTGGGCGGCGCGCGCCCGGGACGAGATGCAGGCCAATCCGCGCTACGACTGGCGCGGCGAGGTCTCCGGTGCGCGCGTCAGGCGGTTCCTGCGGCGCGGGCGGCTGATGGTGCTGAGCTCGCTCAGCGAGGGCGGCGCCAACGTGGTCTCGGAGGCGGTCGTCGCCGGCCTGCCGATCCTCGCCTCTGCGATCCCCGGCAATGTCGGCCTGCTCGGGGGCGACCATCCGGGCTACTTCCCGCCCGGCGACCACGGCGCGCTTGCTGGCCTGATGCTGCGGGCGGAGCGGGAGCCCGACTTCCTCGAAGGCTTGCGCGCGCACGGGGCGGCGCGCGCCGACGCGTTCGACCCGGCCCGCGAGCGCTTGGCCTGGTCCGCCCTCGTTGAGCGCGCTTCCGCCGCGGCGCGGGCACGGGTGGCGTCCGGCATTGACGCGGCCCGTCCCGCACCGGCACTCCTGCAGCCATGAGTGAAGCCCCCGCGTCGCCGCTTGCGAACCGTCGCATTCTCCTCGTCGTCGGCGGGGGGATCGCGGCCTACAAGGCCCTCGACCTGATCCGCCGCCTGCGCGAGCGCGGCGCCACCGTCCGCCCGCTCCTGACGAAGGGCGCGCAGGAATTCGTCACGCCGCTCGCGGCCGCGGCGCTCGCCGGCCAGCCGGCCCATACCGACCTGTTCGACCGGGCCGACGAGGCCGAGATCGGCCACATCAAGCTCGCGCGCGACGCCGACGCGGTGGTGGTGGCGCCGGCCACCGCCAACCTGATGGCGCGGATGGCCACCGGCCACGCCCCCGACCTCGCCTCCACCGTGCTGCTCGCCACCACCCTGCCGATCCTGATCGCTCCGGCGATGAACGTGGCGATGTGGGCCCACCCTGCGACCCGGCGCAACCTCGCGACCCTGCTCGCCGACGGCGTCCGCGTCGTCGGCCCCAACGCGGGCAAGATGGCCGAGCCCGAGACCGGGCCGGGCCGCATGGCCGAGCCGGTCGAGATCGCCGACGCGGTGGCTGCGATGCTGGCCGAGGCGCCGCGCGAGACGGAGGGCTTCGGCTTCCTCGCCGGGCGCGCCAAGCCGCCGATACCCACGCCGACGCCGACGCAGCTTGCCGGGCTGCGGGTCCTCGTCACGTCGGGGCCGACGCACGAGCCGATCGACCCGGTGCGGTTCATCGCCAACCGCTCGTCCGGCCGCCAGGGCCACGCGATCGCCGCCGCAGCCGCGGCGGCCGGCGCCACGGTGACTCTGGTCTCCGGGCCGGTGGCGATTCCCGACCCGGCGGGCGTCACCGTGGTGCGCGTCGAGACCGCGCGCGAGATGCTCGCCGCGGTCGAGGCGGCCCTGCCCGCCAGCATCGCCGTGTTCACGGCGGCCGTCGCGGACTGGCGGCCCGCCACCGAGACCGGCTCCAAGATCAAGAAGGACGGCTCGGGGCCCGCCCCGCTGGCGCTGGTCGAGAACCCCGACATCCTCGCCACCATCGCCGCGCGGACGACGGGCCGCCCCGACCTCGTCGTGGGCTTCGCCGCCGAGACCGACACGGTGATCGCGCATGCGCAGGCCAAGATCGCCCGGAAGGGCTGCGACCTGATCGTCGCCAACGACGTCTCGGAGGCCGGCGGGGTGATGGGCGGGGGGACGAACACCGTGCACCTGATCGCCCGCGACGGCTCGGTCGAGACCTGGCCGACGCTCGACAAGGACGAGGTCGGCCGGCGCTTGGTCGTGCGATTCACGGAGCTGCTGCAGCGATAGGGACGGTCGCGCCGCCCCTGCCGCCCTGCCCTGCCGCCTAGCCCGGCGCGCTCTCCTGCTGCGCGGCCGCGAGGCGGGCGTCGTCGGCCGAGATCGCTTGGTAGGCCGGCCGCGCCCGGTAGCGCGCGAGGTAGGCCATGATCGCCGGCTCCTCAGGCACGAGCTTGAACGCGGTGGTCCAGCCGAGCGCCGAGCCCCACAGCACGTCCGTTGCGGAGAAGCGCTCGCCGAGGATCCAGGGGCCGGGGGTCAGCATGGCGATGACCTGGGACAGCACCGTGTCGTAGTCGCCGTAGGCCGACATCATCCGAGGCGGCGGGTCGCGCTCCATCGCCCGGTCGATCACGGCGGGCTCGAAGCACGAGCCGTAGAAGACCATCCAGCGCAGGTACGCGCCGCGAGCCGGATCGGTCAGGGCGGGCGCGAGGCCGGCCTCGGGAAACAGGTCGGCGAGGTAGAGGTAGCAGGCCGCCTGCTCCGCCACCGTCGCGGCGCCGTGGCGGATCGCCGGAACCTTGCCCATCGGGTTGACGGCGAGATGCGCGCTGCCCTGCTGCTCGCCCGCCTTCAGGTTGATGACGTGCAGATCGTGCGGCGCGCCGAGCTCCTCCAGCAGCACCCGCACGCCCGTCGAGCGGGTGTTCGGCGCGTGGTGAAGGACGATCGCGTCGGTCGTGGTCGGCATCGCGGTCTCCGAAGGGTGGACGTTTCGGGCGCACGCTATGCCGGTGCCCCGCTCCGGTCGAGCCGCAGCGTTCAGATCCGGTGCGTGCTCAGACCCGATACTTGCCGTTGCGTTTGATCAGCACCTGCGTTCCGACGGGGACGCGCTCGTAGAGGTCGACGATGTCCTCGTTGAGCATGCGGACGCAGCCGGACGACATCTGCTCGCCGATGCTCCAGGGCTCGTTGGTGCCGTGGATGCGGAACAGGATGTCGCGGTTACCCTGGTAGAGGTAGAGCGCGCGGGCGCCGAGCGGGTTGTCGACGCCGCCCTTGCGCTGGCGGTCGATCTCCGGGTGCAGGGCGACCATGGTCGTGGTCGGGCTCCAGTCGGGCCAGACGCCCTTGCGGCCGACGCGAGCCTCGCCCTTCCAGGAGAAGCCGAGCTTGCCCACGCCGACGCCGTACTGCATCGCCGTGCCGTCGGCCTGGACGAGGGCGAGCTGGCGCTTGTCGATGTCGACGACGATGGTGCCGGGCCGCTCGGGGCCGTTGTAGCTCACGACCTGCCGGCGGTACTTCGGATCGAGGCGGTTGGTGTCGACCAGCGGCACGTCGAACGGCTTGTCGGGCTTCGTGCCGATGTACCACGCCGCCTCCTCGTCGTTGGCGGCGACGTTCACCGGTCCGCGCTGGTTGCAGGCGGCGAGCGGCGCGATCAGGACCGCGGCGAGCAGGATCCGGCGGATTGGCATGGGGCCTCACGAGGCGAGGGAGCGTTCGGATCATGCCTACCGCCTCGCGTTCCCCCACGATGTGACTTTTGCGTCTCAGGTCGGTCGAAGCGCCCGGTACGATTGCCCGGATTTCGCCTCGTTCGGCCGTGGCTTGCGCCCTAACTTTCCCGGATCGGTTTCGACACGAGGCGCATCATGGCCGACACGCTCACCCTTCCCGAGATGCAAGGCGCGCTGCCCGAGACGCCCCTGCGCCCGGCGATCCATCTCGACCATTGCGTGATCCACGTCAGCGACTGGACGCGAGCGAACGCCTTCTACGGCGACGTCGTCGGGGCCGAGGTTGTCCCGGTCGGGGCGGGCTTCGCCTACCGGCTCGGCGGGGTCCAGTTGAACTGCCACGGCCCGGGCCTGTCGCCGGAGCCCCTGGCGGAGAAGCCTGTGATGCCGGGCGGCAGCGACCTGTGCTTCCGCTGGTCCGGCACGATCGAGGAGGCGATGGCGCACCTGGCCGCCTGCGGCGTCCCCGTCGAGCGCGGTCCGGTCGAACGCCATGGCGCGGCCGGGCCCGGGACCAGCGTCTACTTCCGCGATCCCGACGGGTCGCTGATGGAGTTCATCACCTACCCGACGCCATAATCCGCCCGCGGCTTCAGCCGCGGCTCTGCGCCAGCGCCTGGTTCGTTTGCTCTAGGCGCAGTGCGAGTTCGCGCATCAGCGCGATGCTGATCTGAGGAAACTGCGCCAACAGCTCGAGGAACACGCCGCGGTCGATGCGCAGGGCCGTCGCCGCCGTCTCGGCGGTGACGGTGGCCGAGCGCGGCTGGTCGGCCAGGATGCCCATTTCTCCGACCAGCGCGTTTGCGCCGAGTAGGGCGAGCCGCACCGGCCCGGCGGCGCCGTCGATGGTCACCGCGGCGCTGCCCTCCAGGATCAGGTAGGCGGCGTCCGCCACGTCGCCGCGGGTGAAGAACTGTTGGCCGGGCTCGAAGTGCACCCGCTCGCTGGTGAAGGCGAGGAGCTTCAGCCGCGACGGCTCGACCTCGCGGAACAGCGGCACCTGCCGAAGGGAGGTAACCTCCGTATCGAGGGTCATGGGTGGGACTCCGGACCGCGCCGGATCTCGTGATGGGGCCGGCCGCGTCATCCATGCGGCTTGCGGCGATCTTGTCCAGCCCTCACGTTGCCGGGGCATGCTGCGACGGCTTGCCCCGGATGCCGCGCCGCATGGGATCGGGCATGCGGAGGCCCACAGGAGGTGCCATGAGCCGCGCCCGCCGTCTTCGCCTTGCTGCGTCCCTGCTCGCGCTGCTCGTGCTCGGCCTGCCGCTCGCCGTCGCGCCGGCGGCCGCCCGCCTGAACCGGATCGAACTCGCCCGCGTCGCGGTCGCGCCACCCTCGAGTGCCCGTGTCCCCCTCGACCTCGCGTTCACCGACGCGTCGGGCGACCGGCCGACCACCCTGGGTGCGGCTTTGGGCGGTCGGCCGACGCTGATGCTGCCGGTGGATTACACCTGCGGCAACGTCTGCGATCCGATGCTGGCGATGTCCGGGGCGGCGCTGGCCGCGACGAGGCTCGTCGCCGGCCGCGACTACAGCCTGATCCTCGTCGGCATAGACCCGCGGGACGACGCGGCCGCCGCCCGGCACATGCTCGGCACCGAACTGGGCGACCCGGCGCTCGCGGCAAAGGCGGCCGCCCTGGTCGGCGACGCCGGGGCGGTGGACAGGCTGACCCGGGCGCTTGGCTACGACTTCGTCTACGACGCGGGTACCGACAGCTTCGCCCACCCCGCCGCCGCGATCCTGCTGACCGGGGACGGCCGCGTCGCCCGCGTCCTTTCGCCTCTGGCGTTGAACGGCGGCGATTTGCGGCTCGCTCTCGTCGAAGCCGGCGAGGGTCGCACGGGCAGCCTCGCCGACCGGCTCGTCCTGCTCTGCTACGGCTACGATGCCGCCACCGGCATCTACACGCCTATGATCCGTCGCATCCTCAGCATCGCTGCGGCTGCGACGATCCTCGCGATGGCGGGCGGCATCGTGTTCCTCGCCCGTCGTCCGCGGCAGGCCTGAGCGTACTCAGCGCTTGGTGGACGGGCCGGGCTTCTCGTCACTCGGAGGATCGCGCTTCACGCTGGCGTTCGGCTGCGGCGAGTCGATCGGCTCCTCGTGGGTCGTCAGCGTCGCGCTGCCCTCGTCCGCGGGCATGGGCGGAAGCGCCGTCGTTTTCGGCTTCGGCGCGGCCTCCGCCGAAGCCCGGGCCGCGGCGGACACCATCTCGCGATTCGTCATGCTCGAAAACACCTTGTTCGAAGCGGGCGGAGAATGCTCGCGCCCCGCGCCTTCTGTGTTCCAACGCCATCGCACCGGCGTGGTTGCGGCTAAGCTTGTCGCAGAAGCGTGAGAGGAACCTTCGGATACTGGCGAAGGTTGTGAAAGGGTGAAGAGAAGCCTGAGGAGGAGCTGATGGCATCCGGTAATTCGACCTCCAAGCGAGGTTTTGCGTCGATGGATCTTGAGCGCCAGCGCGAGATCGCCAGCAAGGGTGGCCGCAGTGTGCCGGCCGAGAAGCGGTCCTTCTCGCAGGATCGCGAGCTGGCCTCGTCTGCCGGTCGCAAGGGCGGCCAGGCGACCGGCACCGGACGCGACGGCGCCGAATAATCGATCGTCGTCGGCGATAGGCGGCGCCTGCCCTCCGAGGGCAGGCGCCTTTTTTTGGTGCTCGGTTTCGGTGACGGAAAACGCAAAGGCCCGCCCCAGGTGTTGGGGCAGGCCTTTGCGTTGGTCGGTCTCAGTGAAACGTACTAGCACGACGTATCGATTAGGAAATGCAGCGGCCCGGGATCATGCGGCGGGCCTCGGGGCCAACGAGGGAACTCAGGGCCGCTTCGCAACCCTCGCGCATCCGCATGCGCGGCTTCAGCGGCGGCTTCGTCCCGATCTCCTGTGCCGTCTCCATTGCGGCCGGCACGGCACGGTTCGGCCCGGCCTGGAGGCTCGCCACGCGGCTCGGCCGGATCGCAAGCGACACGGGGCGCAGGCCGGGCAACGGACGCGCCTCGAACGAGGCCGGAGCCACGATAGGCGTTGCCGGAACCCACTGGTCGGCGCCGGCCTGCACCATCGGGTGGACGAGCAACGTCAGGATGGCGGCCGGTGCGCTAACGCCGAGAAGGAAGCCTGACCGAAGCATCGTCGTGATCTCCGAGTGGGAGCTTGACAGGATGATTCGAAAACGCGTCTTCCGCGATCCGGTTCCGTCACTGCCGCGCTTTCGCCGGAATCAGTATTGAGGTCGGATTTTTCGAATCGCTGCAGCGATCCGCGCATCTTATCCACAGGCGGCCGTCGTGGCGTTAACGCCACACACGTCGAAAAAGCGCAGCGTATCGGAACTCACCGGGGTGGCGCTCGTTGATGATGCACCCGGCCACCTGGTCCTCCCCGCATTCCCCTTGTGCATCGGCCGGAACCTTATCGACGGGTCGGAGATTTCTCCGGCCCGTTTTTTTGTGCCCGGTCACCATCCGGGCGTTCGGGCAACAAAAAACCCCGGCGCGAGCCGGGGTTTCGTCGTTTTGGGGACCGAAGCGCAGGCGGCCGGGTCGCCGCCCGGATCTCAGGGGGACTTGGCTTCCCGCCGACGCGCCGTCTGCTGGAAGAACAGCGCCTGGCTGATGACGGCCGAGACGTTGGCGGGCTGGAACGGCTTGGCGATGAGGAAGGCCGGCTCGGGCCGCTCGCCGGTGAGGAAGCGCTCGGGATAGGCGGTGATGAAGATCACCGGAACCTCGAAGGTTTTCAGCAGGTCGTTCACCGCGTCGAGGCCGGACGAGCCGTCGGCGAGTTGGATGTCGGCGAGTATCAGGCCGGGGCGCTTGCTGTCGGAGGCGATCTTGACCGCCTCGGTGCGGGTGCGGGCGACGCCGATGACGTTGTGACCCAGCCCTTCGACCAACGCCTCGAGGTCCATGGCGATCAGCGGCTCGTCCTCGATGATGAGGATGTCGGTCGCCATGTCGGCGGCGAGCTCGCGGCCCGCCTCATCGACGAGGTCGCGGACTTGGCTGACATCGACGTCGAGGATGATCGCCGCGTCCTCCTCCGAGAATCCCTCGAGGCAGGAGAGCAGGAAGGCCTGGCGCGGCAGCGGCGTGATTTGACCGAGCCGGACCTCGGCGGGGAGGTCGTGCTGCACCTGCTCGCTGCGGCCGTTGACCGACAGGGAGTTCCAGATACGCGTGAACACGCGGAACAGGTCGGCCTTCACGTTCGTGCTGCGGCCGAGCGTATCCGGCTCGTTGACCAGCGTCTCCAAGGTCGCGGCGACGTAGGCGTCGCCCGCCACCTGGCTGCCCGTCAGCGCGCGCGCATAGCGCCGCAGGTAGGGCAGGTGCTGCACCACGAGTTGCGATGTCGACATACGATCCCCTGTGCCTTGTCGGCCTGCTATTCAACCTGCCGCCCCAACGCGGGGCATCCGACTCCGTTCCGGGCGGGTGCGGAACCGCCTCCGCCCGTCGGCGTTGCTGATGCAGCCATGGCGTATGTCGCGCTTCAAGACAATGCGGGCATGGCTCGTGACGAGATGCCGTGAACGGCACCAGGGGGCGCGAGGATGACCGACGCTGCGAAAGCCGAGAGGCCGATCGGCCGTGGCCGTGCGGGCGATGGCATCGCCGACGGCGGCGGGGTCTCTCAGACGATCGTTCCCGACTCTGCGGGTCGGCACCGCGGATCGTCCCGCCTCAGCGATCATGCCCAGGCTCGTATCGGAAGCACGCTGCGTTCCCTCTACGACGGCCTCGTCCAGCAACCCGTCCCGGATCGCTTCCGCGACCTCATCGAGCGCCTCGACGCGAAGGAACCGAAGTCACCCTGAGGCGCTCCGGCTCCTTCCTAGAAGATCCCGCGGCGCGTTGAGCGCCTGCGGGATCTTGTATCAGTCTTCGTCACCCAGCGCGTGTCAGAGCGTCGGCGAACGGCCGCGCATCAAGCCGATCACGGCGGAGATGGCGAACAGGACGATCGCGACGAAGAACACCAGCTTCGCGGCTTCCATCGCCGTTCCGGCGATGCCGCCGAAACCGAGCAGAGCGGCCACGAGGGCCACGACGAGGAACGTAACGGCCCATCCGAGCATCTGCGTTGTCCTTGAAAACATGGACGCGGGCTTGGCCGCGACCTTCTGACATCCCAAACGTCAAGTCGTTGTTTCGGTTCCGCGACTTCGAATGCCTGCACACACGAAAAATGAGAGTTGCGGTCCGGGTGCCGGTGATTCGCCGAATTCCTCGATCGACCCCTCGCGCCAGCGCGCATGTCACGCCATATTGTTGGAGTGGGCACGAGGCCGCAGCCGGAACGGATCGATCCGGCCCGGCGTTCCTCATCCCAGGTCCGAAACCAGAGAACAGCGATGAGAAACGCCTCCGCCCTCGTCCAGCGCCTCACGGATATCGTCAACTCCGCCGCCGGAGCCGCCGCACGCGGCGTCGAGGAAGTGTTGGGCGTCCTGGTCCCGCAGCCGGAGGCGCGCCTCGTTCCGGTGCGCGTTCGGAGCAACGGACCGGTGCGCCGGCCCTGATCGCACCCGAGCTCATCCTGCGTCTTTCTGCGAGCCGCCCTCCGGGGCGGCTTTTTCATGCGCTGTCCACCGGTTTTCCGTGACGGAGAAAGTTCGAGAGCCGTGCCATCCACCGCGCCGATCCCGCAAGGGTCGAGGACGACGATCTGGGTCCAGCAAGTCGAAACGGCTGTAACCTTAACGCCGATCGCTGGTTCGACCGGCCTATTCCTGCTCCTGATCGCAGCGATGTTGTGATCAACTCGGTTGTCTTACGCACTTGCCGCTCGGCTTAACCGGTCTTTAAGTCGGCGCCGACCGCCCCGCCCTCGCCGGGCCGGCGTGCCGGACTGATTGGGATCTGACGAAGCATGGCGTTCTTGGCGCGGTGGAGTGCGTTTTACGGCTCCGGAGGAACGCGGCGACAGATGATCGGCACTGCGGTTGCGGGTCTGATCCTCGGGCTCGGCAGCGTCACGATCGGCTCGAGCCTCGTGCAGGCGTCCGAGCGCGGCGGCTTGATCGACTTCTTCCAAGAGCTGTTCGCGCCGGCCCTGCCGCAGCCCGCGCCTCAGGTGCACCGGCCCGGACGCTACGCCAACCTGCCCGATGGCCGCCGCCTCGGCGTTCCGCGTCCGCTCTACCACACGCCGCGTCCCGTGGCCGACCTTGCGCTCGGCCGGTCGCGCCGGGCGCGGGCACGGGCTCGCTCGGAACGTGCGGCACCGGTCGCCGTGGCCGTCGCCTCCACCGGGCGGCGCACGGTCTGCGTGCGGATGTGCGACGGCTACCTCTTTCCCCTCGGCACCCTCGGAGCGCGGGCGGACATGCCGGTCCACGAGGCGGCCTGCGCCGCCGCCTGTCCTGGTGCGCCGACGAACGTCTACACCCTCGGCGCACGCGAAACCGAACTCGACCGCGCGATCAGCCCGCAGGGTTTGCCGTACCGTGCCTCGGCACTCGCCAACATCTACCGCCAGCGCCGCGTGGAGAACTGCTCCTGCCAGGCCGCGCCCGGCACTACCCCGCTGCCGGTCGCCAACGACTTGACGCTGCGCAAGGGCGACGTCGTCGCCACCCATGACAGCGCCGACGTGGTGACGCGCAGCCGTTCGGGCTCGGTTGCCCTCGTCGACTTTCGGCAAGCCGCGATCACGCGCGGCCAGAGCCGGCGGATCGAGGCCAAGGTCGGCGCGATCCGGCGTGACGCCGAAGCGCGCGTCTTCCGCAGGACGCTGCGCACCGCCGAGCGGGCGAGCCTCGTGCAGGTCGCCTCCGTCGGCGATGGCTTCCGTATCCCGGCCCGCGCCGTCGGCGGCCAGAACGAGATCCGCGTGGTCACGCCCTCCCCGTTCCGGTGACGGCGCGCCGCGATCGCGTACCGTCCCGCGCTCGATTGTCCACGATGCCGCGATCGCGTAGCCCCGGGTCGTTCGGGAGCGACAGGGGCCTACGATGGCGGAGACGAATGCGGGCGGTGACGCGCCGGACTTCGAGACGGCGATGCCTGCGAATGGCCGCCTTGAGACGCTGAGCCCTCTGGTCCGCCGTCGCGTTGCGCCCAATGGCGGTCCGTTCACGGCGAGCGGCACCTGCACCTACGTCGTCGGGCACGGGCAGGTCGCGGTGATCGATCCGGGGCCCGAGGATGCCGGCCACGTCGATGCGCTGCTGGCCGACCTCGGGTCCGAGACGGTCGCCGCAATCGTCGTTACCCATACCCATCGCGACCACTCGCCGGGCGCACGCCTGCTTCAGGCGCGCACCGGCGCGCCGATCGCCGGCTGCCTGCCGCATCGGGCGGCGCGCCCGCTCGCCGTCGGCGAGGTCGGCCATCTCGACGCCGCCGCCGACCGCGACCACGTCCCCGACCGGCCGATGCACGAGGGCGACACGCTCGACGGGTCGGGCTGGACGCTGGTCGCCGTCGAGACGCCGGGGCACACCATGAACCACCTCGCCTTCGCCCTGCCGGAGGAGGTGGCTCTGTTCTCCGGCGACCACGTGATGGCGTGGTCGACCAGCATCGTCGCGCCGCCCGACGGCTCGATGCGCGCCTACATGGATTCCCTCGACAAGCTCCGGGGCCGCGACGAAACCGTGTACTGGCCGGGACACGGGGGGCCGGTGCGCAACCCCCGTCGGTTCGTCCGGGGGCTCGCCAACCACCGCCGCCACCGCGAGGCCTCGATCCGTGCGCGGATCACTGCTGGCGACGACACGATCCCGGCGATCGTCACCGCTACCTACCAGAGCCTCGATCCGCGCCTGCGCGGCGCGGCGGCGCTGTCGGTTTTCGCCCACCTCGAGGACCTCGTCGCGCGCGGGCTCGTGGCCACGGACGGCCCGCCGCGGCTCGACGGCGTCTTCCGGCCGGTCACTCCGGCAGTCGGCTGAGGCGCCGGGCCGCAGGCCACTACTTCACCGCGAGCGCGAGGTTTGCGACCTCGTCGAGATAGGCTCGGATGCGGTCGGCGTTGACGCCGAGGTCGCGGGTGCCGAGCCGTGAGGCGGAGCGGACGTCGATGCGAGCGCCGTCGGCGCGCGGCCGGACGCGGATGGTGACGTCGTCGGGTAGGTTGAGGATGAGGCTGCGCGAGACGGCCTCGATCCGGCCGTTTCCGACCCGCCCGCCGGGGCGTATCGCCTCGACGATCTGCCACTTGCGGTTCACGGCGGCTTTGCGCGCCAGCTCGAACGCCTCGTCGGCGCCGATGTCTAGGGTCAGCGGCGCGATCTGCGGGTAGGCGGCGCGCTGCTTCTCGCGGGCCTGCGGACCGGGATCGGGCGGATAGCCTCCGTTGCGGGCGGCGAAGGCGGCGCGCGAGCGCGAGAAGGCTGGCGGGTTGTCGATGTCGGTGGTCACATCGGTCAGCGCGGGCAGCCGGAATCCGCGGAGCGCCGCGTAGGCCGGGTAGGCCAGGACCAGCATGGCGAGGACGAGGCCGGCGATCGCGGCGCCGAGGCCGCGGGCGCCCTCCCGCCAGACCCGGACGAAGGCGTACGCGGCGAGCGCCACGGCCACCAGCGCCACGCAAAGGCCGGCGGCGAGGGTCGCCAGCGCCGGCCCGGCCTCGGTACGGGGATCGCGCACCAGCACGATCGCGATCCCGGAGACCACGAGCGAGAACAGGGCGGTCCACCGTGCGAGCGGGCCGGCGCGGGTGACGGGTTCCTCGACGAGTAGGCGGCGCATGGCTCGTGTGGGGCTGCAGGGGATGCGAAGGCTATACCGGCCGCAGCGCAGCCGCGCCACTCGCGGGGACCGCCCGGTCTGCTATAGCCTCGTCCCCAATGCCGCGTTCCCTCCCAGCCCCCGATCCGGACCCCGCAGACGCCGCGGACCCCCTGCGCGTCTGGTTCCGCTTCATCCGTCTGAACCGGCGCGTGACCGCGGCGATGAGCGCGCGGCTGCGCGGCCTCGGCCTGTCGATCCCACAATTCGATGTGCTCTCCACATTGACCGAGCGCGAGGGCCTGACCCAGCAGGATCTCGCGGCCCGGCTCTACGTGACGAAGGGCAACGTCTCCGGCCTGATCGACCGCCTGGTCGAAGCTGGGCTCGTCGAGCGGCGGCCGATCCCCGGCGACCGGCGCTCGCACGCGCTCCACCTCACGCCGGTCGGGGCCGACCTCGCCGCGCAGGGGCTGGCGGCGCAGGCGGCCTATGTCGGGCAGACGCTGGGACGGCTCGGCGATGACGACCTCGCGGCTTTCGAGGCCTTGGTGCTGCGCTGGCGGGCGCTGGCCCGGGCGGAAGCCGAAAACCCTACCGACTGATACGGCTTCCGCTTGATCAAAGCGGAGGCCGTATCAGGCAAGCCCGCGCGGCGCCTGAGCGAAGCCTAAATCCGCCATCCCGAAGGGATCAACCGGATTTGGTATGACTGGGCCGGGCTCGGCGGATCAGGGTGCGTAGGCGCGCGCGGTGCCCGGGATCACGACCGAGGTCGGCACGTGCAGCGACGCCGGCCCTTCGTCGCGCCGCTCCGGCTCGGCCGCCTTCTGCGCGGCCCGGACGCGCACGGCATCCCACGGGCCGACGATCTCGAAGGCGAGCCCTGGGCGGCCGGGGTCGCCGCCGGCCTTCGGGCCGAGCTCCGCCCGAGCGCTGACGCTGCGCGCCGGCAGCGAGATCTGCCCGCGCAGGATGCCCGTGAGGCTCGCGGTCTTCAAAGTGCCCTCGCCGATCTCTCCGATGCCGTCGGCGAAGCGCAGGGCGATCGCGGCGCGCTCGAACGGCGTGCGGCCGTTGCGGCGGGCGAGCGCTCCGGGCGCGATCGCCCCGTTGCGGTGCAGGACGTCGACGAGGTCGATCCCGGCCAGCACGCCGCCGTCGATGGTGAAGCCCGCCCGCCCGGCGACGTGCGCCGCGAGGTCCGCGGTGTCGCGCCCGCTGCTCTCCAGGGTGAACTGGCCTTGCGTGCCGCCGAGCACCCAGCGCGCCTCCCCGAGGTCGAGGAGGAGCGATCCGAGGTCGAGCCGGTCGAACGCGCCCTGCGCTTTCACCTCGGTCTCGCCGCCGTCTGCGCCGGCGGCCGAGAGGGCGACCCGGCCCTTCAGGGTCGCGCCCTGCAGCCCGGCGCGGTTGAGCGCGACCTCGATCGAGCCCGGCCGCACCAGCACGCTCGCGGCGAGGTCGCTGAGGAGGACCGGGCCGATTCGGCTCTCGGCGGCCGAGATGCGCAGGTCGAGGTCGCCGCCGGTGAGCGGCGCCAGGGCCACCGGCCGGGCCGGCTCCGCGGTGCCGTCATCCGCCGGAGCGGTGCCGAAGACCTGCATCAGCCCGCCAAGCAGGGGCGCGAGGTTGAGGCTGTCGGCGGCGAGCGTTGCCTGGACCGCGGTGCGGGCCTCGCCGAAGCTCATCGAGCCCGCGCCTTCGAGCACGTCGTCGCCGAGGGTTGCGCGCAGGCTCGAGAACGACAGGGTCCGGCCGGCGGTCTCGAAGCGGCCGTCGAGCACGAGGGTCCGGATGAAGGGCGCCAGCGCCACGTCGCCGCCGATCCAGGCCATCGTCTCGGACAACGAGCGCGTCTCGACCCGTCCCCGCCCCTGCATCGCGAAGCCGCCCGCGGTGGTGGCGGTGCCGTCGGCCGACAGGCTCCCCGTGGGCCACGCGGCGTTCAGGGCGAAGGGCGACGCGGCTCCGGCCAGGAGGTCGCCCGCGCGCAGGCCGACGACCGCCACGCTGGTGCGCGCGCCGCGCCAGGTCAGGGTCGCGGCCGCGTCGAGGCTGGCGCTCCAGATCGGCCAGGCGAGGGTCAGGTCGACCGCCTGCGCGCCGGCTCCCGGATTCGCGGAATCGAGGGTGGTGCCACTCAAGGTGATCCGGCGCGGATGGTTGGTGCCGCCTTGGGCTAGGCGCGCGCCGATGCGGCGGGCGGGCTCGGCCCAGCGCGGGTCGTCGGCGCCGTCGGGCATGTGGATGGTAGCGCCGCCCAGCGCGACCGAGCCGAGGTCGGCCTGGCCCGAGAGCAGGGCGAGCGGATTGAGGTCGAGGTCGAGGCTGCCGCCCTCGATCAGGGCAGGTCCGCCGGCCTGCGCCCCGGTGATCCGGGTGCGGGTGAAGCTCAGGCGCGGAAGCGGGAGTAGCGTCATCGTCGTCGCGCCCTCCGCGGTGAGCGCGAGGCCGAACTCGCGCAGGCCGCGGCTGACGAAAGCCGCCGCTGTCGGGGTGCCGACCGGCCAGGGCAGGGTCGCCAAGCCCGCCACGAGGGCGGCCATCGACGCGAGGCCGACGGCGATGAGGGGGCGGCGCGGCGACATTGCACTCCGGGCGGGCACGTCGCGGGAGCGCCGAGGAGCGGCGTAGGCGCGACGGGGGACGACGAACGCGTCCGCGATGTCTCAGGCTCCCCCCAGCCGTCATGCATCGGACCGTTCGGGTGATTCCCTTAAAGCCTTCGATCGGCTTTGTCTGCCCGCGGCGCCCGGCCGTCCCCGCCGCCTTCGAACGCATGCCGGCGCTTTGATTCCCGGCACCGGGCGCCTTTACCGGCGCGTCGGAATCGGAGACAGCTTTCGCGGAAACGATTGTCGGCGCCGTCGCGCGCGGGCCTTGATAGGGTTCAACGTCCATGAAGAAGGTCTATGCGGATCCGACGACGGCGCTCGCGGGGCTGCTGAAGAACGACATGATGGTGATGTGCGGCGGCTTCGGCCTCTGCGGCATCCCCGACGAACTGATCGAGGCTGTGCGCGAATCGGGCGTGAAGGGCCTGACCATCGTCTCGAACAACGCCGGCATCGACGGCGTTGGTCTCGGCAAGCTGCTCGACACGCGGCAGGTCTCCAAGATGATCTCGTCCTATGTCGGCGAGAACAAGGAGTTCGCCCGGCAGTATCTCGGCGGCGAACTCGAGATCGAGTTCAACCCGCAGGGGACGCTCGCCGAGCGCATCCGCGCGGGCGGAGCCGGCATCCCGGCCTTCTTCACCAAGACCGGCGTCGGCACCAAGGTCGCCGAGGGCAAGGAGGTGCGTGAGTTCGACGGCGAGCACTTCGTGATGGAGCGCGGCCTGTTCGCGGACCTCGCGCTCATCCACGCCCACACCGGCGACACCGAGGGCAACCTCCGCTACCGGAAGACCGCCCGGAACTTCAACCCGATGATGGCCACCGCCGCGACCATGACGGTGGCGCAGGTCGAGCACCTGGTGAAGCCCGGCGAGATCGACGCCGACGACATCCACACGCCCGGCATCTTCGTGAAGCGCATCATCCACGTGCCGGGACGCGAGAAGCGGATCGAGCAGCGCACGGTGCGCAAGCGCGCCGAAGCCGCGCCCGCGGCGGCCGGCGGCGGCCAGATCTGATCAGGCAAGAGGGAACACGAAAATGGCCTGGACCCGCGAACAGATGGCGGCACGTGCCGCGAAGGAGCTGGAGGACGGCTTCTACGTCAACCTCGGGATCGGCATCCCGACCCTGGTTTCCAACTACATCCCCGACGGGATGTCGGTTCAGCTCCAGTCGGAGAACGGCATGCTCGGCATGGGCCCGTTCCCGCTCGAAGGCGAGGAGGACGCCGACCTGATCAACGCCGGCAAGCAGACGATCACGGCGCTGCCGACGACGAGCTACTTCTCCTCGTCCGATTCTTTCGGGATGATCCGCGGCGGGCACATCAACCTGTCGATCCTCGGCGCCATGCAGGTGGCCGGGAACGGCGACCTCGCCAACTGGATGATCCCCGGCAAGATGGTGAAGGGCATGGGCGGCGCCATGGACCTCGTGGCCGGCGTCAAGCGCGTCGTCGTCGTCATGGAGCACGTGGCGAAGAACAAGGACGGCACCGAGAGCCCCAAGCTGCTCAAGGAATGCGACCTGCCGCTCACCGGCACGCACGTGGTCGACCTCGTCATCACCGATCTCGGCGTGTTCACGATCGACAAGCACGGCGACGGCGGGATGCGGCTGATCGAGCTCGCGGACGGCGTCACCGAGGACGAGATCCGCGGCAAGACCGAGGCGGCCTACACGGTGGGGCTCGCCTGAGGTTCTACGACGTGGCTCGGCCGCCCCGCCGGGCGCCGAGCCACGTCGCGGCGCCGACCGCGAGGCCGACCGCGGCGATCAGGAGCGTCGAGGCGGCGTTGATCTCCGGATTCACCCCGAGGCGGACCTGGCTGTAGAGCCGCATCGGCAGGGTGGTCGCGCCCGGCCCGGAGACGAAGCTCGCGACCACGAGGTCGTCGAGCGACAGGGTGAAGGCCAGCAGGAACCCGGCGGCGATGCCGGGGGCCAGGAGCGGCAGCGTCACCGTGGCGAAGACCCGGAACGGCCCGGCCCCGAGGTCGGCCGCGGCCTCCTCCAGGTCGCGGTCGAGCCCGCGCAGGCGCGCGGCGACGACCACCGCGACGAAGCCGGTGCCCAGCGTCGCGTGGGCGACGACGATCGCCCCCATCCCGCGGTCGAGCCCGATCCCGACGAAGAGCAGCAGCAGCGACAGGCCGGTGATCACCTCCGGCATCACCATCGGCGCGGTGACGAGGCCGGTGAACAGCGTCCGCCCACTGAAGCGGCCGTGGCGGGCGAGCGCGAGGGCGGCGAGCGTGCCGAGCGCGGTGGCGATTGCGGCCGACAGGGTCGCGACCCGCAGCGACATCCAGGCGGATTCGAGCAACGGCCCGTCGGCCAGCAGCACGCCGTACCACCGGGTCGAGAACCCGCCCCACACCGTGACCAGCGCCGACGCGTTGAACGAGTAGGCGACGAGCACCAGGATCGGCGCGTAGAGGAAGCCGAACCCTGAGATCAGCACGGCACGGATCAGGACGGATCGGGTCAGCACGCTCATGGTGCGCCCTCTCTGCCCGGGATCTCTCTGCCCGAGCCCTCGCCGCTCGCGGCCTCGGCGGCGGCGTCGCGGAACAGCACCACCGGGCCGACCACGAGGACGACCAGCAGGATCGCCACCGCCGAGGCGAGCGGCCAATCGCGGTTGGAGAAGAACTCGCTCCACAGCACGCGCCCGAGCATCAGCGTCTCGGAGCCGCCGAGCAGGTCCGGGATCACGAACTCGCCGACCATGGGGATGAAGCAGAGCGCTGCGCCGGCCAGCAGGCCGGGGAGCGCGAGGGGCAGCGTCACCGTCCGGAACACCCGGGCCGGCGAGGCGCCGAGGTCGGCGGCCGCCTCGCGCAAAGCCGGATCGAGGCGGCTCAGCACGGCGTAGAGCGGCAGCACCATGAACGGCAGGTAGGCGTAGACGAGGCCGATGAGCACTGCGACGGGGGTATTCAGGATTTCTAGCGGCTGTCCGATCAGCCCCAGGCGCATCAGCCCGAGGTTGAGCAGGCCTTCCGGCTTCAGGATCGCGATCCAGGCGTAGACCCGGATCAGGAAGCTCGTCCAGAACGGCACCACGACGAGGGCGACGAGCAGCGGCTGACGCCCCGCCGGGCTCCGGGCGATGGCGTAGGCGAGCGGGGTGGCGATGCCCGCCAGGATGATCGTCGCCGCCAGCGCGTAGGCCACCGAGGCCAGGGCCGCGTCGCGATAGAGCGCGTCGGTGGCAAGCGTGACGTAGTTCTCGACGTTCAAGGCCTGGAGGAAGTCCGACCAATCCCCCGCCCCGCCCCGCCAGTCGAGCACCGGCAGGTACGGCGGCATCGCGGTGGCCGGCTCCGACAGGCTGATCTTCAAGGTGATGACGAACGGCACCAGGAAGAACGCGCCGAGCCAGAGCCAGACCGGCAGGCGAAGCAGGGCCTGTAGGCTTCGCGCGCGCGACAGGGGGATCATTTCGAGAACCTCACCCGAACCACAATCTCCGGGGCGACGACGTTCATACATTGCACATGCGAAGCCGCCACGCGTTCCCTCCCCACGCAAAGAAGGGAGGAAGATGCGCGTCGTGGTCGCGACACACCAAAACCACCCCGCGCGAACAAAAGTCCGCCGGCGGCATGGCCCGAACATCACGAAACAGGAGACGCGGGACGCCGCGGAACCCTGTGATGATGCGCGATTAGTCGGTTCCCCGGCGTCCCGCGGTGCCGGGCCCGGAACGCGGGCGTCGGCGCCGATTTGGCGTCGCGACTGGTTCGATCGTAGCTACACAACGCGGGGCAGGAGGCGTAAAACCTCGAACGCCTGTCACGCTTCCGCGTCCGCGTGAGCGGTCGGTCGCGCCTAAGCCTTCCCGCGCGAGCACGAGCCCAGCCCCGCGTTGCGGGTCCGGTCACTCCGGGCAACGGCACGCGGGTGAACCCGCCGCTCTGTGTCCCTGCCCCACGATGCCCGCGCCGCCGGCTGACCGACCGACGACCCGGGAGCCGCCACGCTGCCGACCGCCCCGTCGATCACCGGGCCGGCTCCTGACGGCGGCACCGGGACGAAACGCAGCCCCGGCGCCGTGCAGCGCGTGATGGGGTTATAGGCAGGTTGTAGGAATTTTGTCAAGATTGCCCCGAGCCCACCCCGATTTGGGCCGTTCCTGCATGCGATGATGAGCGACCGTCCGTTGGGTCAAGCAGCGACGGGGCGGTTTTGTCGGATGTCTCGGACTTGTGCGTCGAGCCGAGGTCGTCGTCCTTTCATCCGGCCAGTCGTCGCTTGGTGTGCACAGAGGCCTTCTTCTCGTCCCGGCCGACGATGTCGAGGGCGAGACGGCGCAGGAGGGCGAGGTCCCGAGCCGTCGGGGACAAGTCCTGCACTGCACGCATCGACCCCCTCCCGGCTTCTAATAGGCGTCGACGCACCACCCTCACCGCAGCGAGGGCTGGAAAAGCCATGTGCGATCGCTCTGCCCGCTTCAGGGGGAAGGCGGGTCGTCGTCGGAGATAGGCATGACGACGATCGTAGGGATCGCCGGTCCTCTCATGCCGGCAGGATCGTCGCGGCGTCGGGGGCGAAGCGGATCGCGACCGCTTCGCCCACGGCCGGTGCCCCCTCGCCCGGCGCGGCGGTCGCGCGCAGCAGGGTGCCGTCGGCGAGGCGGAGGACGCGGCGGATGCGGTCGCCGAGAAAGGTCTCCTCGATCAGCGTCGCGGGCGCGCCCTCCCCGCCGAGGCGCAGATCTTCGGGGCGCAGATCTTCGGGGCGGACTGCCAGGACGACGGCGGCGCCGGCCGCGACCGGCGCCTCGGGTGCGCGCCCGAGCCAGGTCCCGAATGCGGTCTCGACGGCGCGGTGCGGGCCGGGCGCGTCCGCCCCGAGGCGGCCGGGGATGAGGTTCACGTCGCCGAGCAGGCCCGCGACGAAGCGCGTGGCCGGCCGGCGGTAGAGGTCGGCGGGGCGTCCCACCTGAACCAGCCGGCCGCGATCCATCACGCCGACGCGGTCGGCGAGGGTCATCGCCTCGGCGGGGTCGTGGGTGACGACGACGAAGGCGGTGCCGAGCCGGCGCTGCAGGGCGCGCAGCTCCCCTTGCGTCTCCTCGCGCAAGCTCCGGTCGAGGGCCGCCATCGGCTCGTCCAGGAGCAGCACCCGCGGCTCGCGGGCGAGGGCGCGGGCGAGCGCCACGCGCTGGCGCTGGCCGCCCGAGAGCGTCGCCGGGGCGCGGTCGGCATAGCCGTCGAGGCGTACGAGGCGAAGCAGCGCCGCGACCCGCTCGGTCGTCGCCGCGCGGCCCGTGACGAGGCCCTTCAGCCCGTAGGCGACGTTGCGCCCGACGCTCATGTGCGGGAACAGCGCATAGGACTGGAACATCATGTTCACCGGCCGTCGGTGCGCCGGCAGCGCGGTAAGGTCCTCGTCCCCGAGGCGGATCGCGCCCGAATCGGGTGCCTCGAACCCGGCGACGAGGCGGAGCAACGTGCTCTTGCCGCAGCCCGAGGGGCCGAGCAGGCAGAAGAACTCGGACGCCGCCAGGTCGAGGGACACGGCGTCGACCGCGATCCCGCTTCCGAACCGCTTGGTCAGGGTCTCCAGTCGCAGCAGCGGCGCGGACAAGGCCTCAGCTGTCCTCGCGCAGGGCCTCGGCGACCCGGGCCTCCAGCAGGTCCGGCCGGCGGATCACCAGGGCGCCGCGGGTGCGGTCGACGAGGCCTTCGGCGGCCATCACCGTGAACTCGCGGGTCACCTGCTCGCGGCGGCAGCCGATGCGGGCTGCGAGCACGTGGTGGTAGGGCGGCGGCGTCACCACCCGTTCGTCGCCCCCGCCCGCCCGCGGCACCGAGAGCCGCAGCAGCTCGGCGTAGAGCCGGTGGCGCAGGTCGAGCAGCGCGTGCTCCATCAGGCGGGTGTTCAGCTCGCGCACGCGCTTGGTCAGCAGGCGGAACAGCCGGTCTGCGATGGGCTCGGAGGCGAACACCATCTGGCGGAACACCGAGGCCGGGACGACGCAGAGCTCGCCGCGGGTGAGCGCCGTGACGTTGGCCGAGCGGCCGACGCCGTCCAGCGCCGACAGCTCGCCGAAGAACGCGCCGCCGCGCATCTCGCCCAGGATCACTTCCTTGCCGGATTGCGTGCGGTTGAGGATCCGGACCTCGCCGGTGGCCAGGAAGTACACGTCGGTAGACACGTCGTCGAAGTCGACCAACACCTCGTTCTCGTCGAAGCGGCGCCAGTGGCAGCGCGTCTCGAAGGGCGCGAGCTCGATGCCCGGCTCCTTGAAGAACGGAATGGTGGAGAGCCGCGCCATCGAAAACCGGTCCCTTCGCGATGCGCCGGGACCGTCGCGCCGCGGACCGTCTAGAAGTCCGCGCAGCCGACCCGGAGCGTCGCGTCGTCGAATGTGTTGCAAGATCGTGACGACCGGGTCGTCACCGGTCAAGCCGACGGCGGCCGATGAGGGTGGATGGTGCCGCCCGAGACGGCACGAGGCCGTGATTTCCTGACCCTGCCGGATGACTTTAGGTATAAAGCCCGCATTCGGCCTGCGAGGGTGCCCGGAACCCGGAATGCAGCGTCAGCCGCCCCCCGACCCGATGCCTCCAGCCTTTCCCTCCGAACGATCCGCGCCGGACCTCGTCTCGACGCCGGGCGGCCCCTTCCGCGCGACGCTCGGCGCCGCGTTCTCCCTGTCGGGACGTGGGCTCCACACCGGGCGCCGCGCCACCGTCCGCGTCGGCCCTGCGCCGCCCGGCCACGGCGTCGTCTTCCGCCGAACGCTGCGCGACGGCCGCACGGTCGACGTGCCGGCTTCGTGGTCGCTGCGCGAGCGCCAGCCGCTGTGCACCGCGTTGCGGTCCCCGGAGGGACCGCTGATCCGCACCGTCGAGCACCTGCTCGCCGCGCTCTCGGCCGAGGGCGTCGACGAGGCGCTCGTCGAGATCGACGCCGAGGAGCTGCCGATCTTCGACGGCAGCGCCGTGCCCTGGTGCCGCGCGATCCGTGCCGCAGGGCGGATCGAGAACGGCGCGCCGCGCCGGACGATCCGGATGCTGCGCACGGTCCAGGTGGAGGATGGCCGGCGCACCTTGCGGATCGAGCCGCATGACGGGCTCCACGTCTCAGCCCACCTCGCGCTGGCGCATTTCGGCCCGCTCGACTGGTCCGGGACGATCACGCCGGACGTGTTCCTGTCCGAGATCGCGCCGGCGCGGAGCTTCGGCCGCTATTGGCGCGCCATGCTCGGGCGCGCCTACGGCTTCGTCACGCGAAAACCCTTCCTGCAGGGCTGCGGCGTCCGCTCGGCGGCGATGATCGTGCGCGGGCGCATCCTCGGCGGGATGCGGGTGGCCGACGAGCCTGTCCGCCACCGCGTCCTCGACCTCGTCGGCGACCTCGCGCTCGCCGGTCACCCGATCCGCGGGCGGCTGATCGCGGCCCATACCGGGCACGAGCTCAACCACGCCCTGGTGGCCCGGCTGTTGGCCGAGCCCGACGCCTGGGAGCTGGTCTGAGCGTTCGCCGCCGTCCGGCGCTTGCCACGGGGCGCCGGCCTCGCCAGAACGCCCCATGCTCCGCGTCAACGACCTCACCCTCCGCATCGGCGAGCGCCTGATCCTCGACGGCGCGAGCTTCTCCATCCCCGACCGCGCCCGCGTCGGCCTCGTCGGCCGCAACGGCGCCGGCAAGACCACGCTGTTCAAGGCGATCCTCGGCGAGTGGCCGGTGGATGCGAGCGCGGTCTCGATGCCCAGGGGCATGCGCATCGGCGCGGTGGCGCAGGAGGCGCCGGCCGGCCCCGAGACCCTGCACGCCGTCGTCCTCGCCGCCGACACCGAGCGGGCGCGGCTGATGGCCGAGGCGGAAGGCGCCGACGGCCTGCGCCGCGCCGAGATCGAGACGCGGCTCGTGGACATCGGCGCGCATTCGGCGCCGGCCCGCGCGGCGGCGATCCTGCACGGCCTCGGATTCGACGCGGCCGCGCAGGGGCGCCCGTGCTCGGACTTCTCCGGCGGCTGGCGGATGCGCGTGGCTTTGGCCGCGGTGCTGTTCTCCGAGCCCGACCTGCTGCTGCTCGACGAGCCGACCAACTACCTCGACATCGAGGGCACGATCTGGCTCTACGACTACCTCGAGCGCTATCCGCGCACCGCGATCATCATCTCCCACGACCGAGACCTGCTCGATGAGAGCGTCGACCACATCCTGCATCTCGACCGCGGCAAGCTGACGATCTACCGCGGCGGCTACACCTCCTTCGCCAAGCAGCTCTCCGAGAAGCGCATGCTGCAGGCCAAGGCCAAGGTGAAGCAGGATGCCGAGCGGGCGCACCTGCAGAGCTTCATCGACCGGTTCAAGGCCAAGGCGACCAAGGCGCGCCAGGCCCAGTCGCGCGTGAAGAAGCTCGCCAAGATGGTGCCGATCGCCGGGCTGATCGAGGACGACGTGCCGGTCATCCACCTGCCGAGCCCGGAAAAGCCGCTCTCGCCGCCGATCGTCGCGATGGAGCGGGTCGCCGCCGGCTACCCCGACCGCATCGTGCTCTCCGGGCTGAACCTCAGCCTCGCCCCGGACGACCGCGTCGCGCTGCTCGGCGCCAACGGCAACGGCAAGTCGACCTTCTGCAAGCTGATCGGCGGCCGGCTCGACGCGCTCTCGGGCGAGCTTCGCCGCTCCTCGAAGATGAAGGTCGCGTACTTCGCGCAGCACCAGCTCGACGAGCTGCGCCCGGCCGAGAACGCGGTGGCGCACCTGCGCACGCTGATGCCGGACGCGCCCGAGGCGCGGGTGCGCGCCGCCACCGCCCGGCTCGGGTTTCCCGCCAACAAGGCGGACACGCCGGTCTCGCAGCTCTCGGGCGGCGAGAAGGCCCGCCTGCTGATGGGGCTCGCGGCCTTCGAGGGGCCGCACCTGCTGATCCTCGACGAGCCGACCAACCACCTCGACATCGAGAGCCGGCAGGCGCTGGTCGAGGCGATCAACGACTACGAGGGCGCCGTCATCCTGGTCAGCCACGACCGCTTCCTGGTCGAGGCCTGCGCCGACCGCCTCTGGCTCGTCGCCGACGGCTCGGTGAAGGCCTTCGACGGCGACATGGACGACTATCGCCGCCTGGTGCTCGCCGGCCCCGAGCGCGACACCGCCCGCGACGAGGACGCGTCCGGCGGCAAGCAGGCCGAGGCCCGCCGCTCGGCGGTCGAGCGCCGCGCCGCCCTCGCCCCCTTGCGCAAGCGCCTCGAAGGCCTCGAGGCGCGCATGGAGAAGCTCACCGCCGCCATCGCCAAGATCGACGCGGCCTTGGGCGACGGCACCGCCTTCCTCCAGAACGCCGCCAAGGCCGGCGAGATCGCGAAGATGCGGGCGGATGCCGTGGCCGCGCTCGGGGTCGCCGAGGAAGAGTGGCTGACGGTGAGCGGGGAGATCGAGGCGGCGTGAGACACCACCGCGCTAGAATTCGGCTCGGCCCGCGATCGATCCCGCTCCCGCCGAGGCGCTTTCAGCCTGCGTACAGGCGCGGGCGGCGATGGAACCGCGACGCTCCGAGACACGAACCATCGCCATCCGGGAGCGCGTCGGCGATCGAGGATTGATGATGGCCGACACGGTCCAGCGCGATGCCACCCGGCCGACGTCGACCGCGGCTAGGTCACCCGATACCATCGTTGCCATCCCCGTGCGCAACGAGGCCGAGCGCATCGGCTTCTGCCTCGACGCGCTCGACGCTCAGGAAGGCCTCGCACCGGGCCGCCTCGGCCTGGTGCTGTTCCTCAACAACTGCACCGACGACACCGCCCGGATCGTGGCCGCGCGCGTGCCGGCCCTGTCCATGCCGGTCCGGGTGATCGAGGCGGAGTTCGCCGGCGCCCATGCCGGCTGGGCCCGGCGCAAGGCGATGGACGCGGCCGCCGAGTGGCTGGCCGAGGCCGGCACGATCCTCTCCACCGACGCCGACAGCCGCGTGCCGCCGGACTGGGTCTTCGCGAACCTGCGCGCGCTGGCGGCCGGCGCCGACGCGGTCGCGGGCCGCGTCGAGCTGATCGCCGAGGAGGCGGCCCTGCTGCCGCCCTCGCTTCCGGCCCGCGGGCGGCTGGAAGACGCCTACAGCGCGCTCTTGACCGAGGCCGAGGCGCGGATCGACCCCGATCCGAACGACCCCTGGCCGTGCCACCGCACCACCATCGGCGCGACGCTCGCGGTCAGCCGCGACGCCTACCTCCGGGTCGGCGGCATGCCGGAGATCGCGCTCGGCGAGGACGGCGCCTTCGTCGCCCGCCTTCTCGCCCATGGGTTCCGCGTTCGCCACGACCCGGCTGTGATGGTGTTCATCTCCGCCCGCCTCACCGGCCGGGCGCCGGGCGGGGTCGCCGACACCATCCGCTCCCGCTGCGAGGATCCGGGCGCGCTCTGCGACGCGCGCCTCGAGCCGGTGCCGAGGGCGCTGCACCGCTACCTCTGGCGCCGGCGACTCCGTCGCCTTCACGCCTCCGGCCGCCTCGGCACCTCGACGGCCTGGGCGCACCGCCTCGGCATCCAATCTCACGAGGCGGCGCGGATCGCCGCCCTGCCCCTCGTCGGGCAGGTCGTGGAGGAGGCCGAGCGGGCGAGCCCGAAGCTTCGTCACGCCCCGCTGAGCGTGCCGCAGCTGCCGGGCCAGATCAGGCTCGCGAAGGCGGTGCTGCCGCTCGTGCGGGCGTTCGCCTCGGTTCGGGATCGCTGGAAGGGGTCTGCCGCGGCCGCCACGCCGTCGCCGACGCCGTCGGTCACGCGGGCCATGCCTTGACCGGATCGGGAGCGGCTCCCCTCTCGTAGGACTCGGGATTTCTCGAAACGCGTTTTCGGACCCGCACCGTCATCCCGGGGCGGCGTAGGCGAGCCCGGGATCCAGAACCGCAGGTCGACCTTCAGGTCGGCTCCGTCGACGGCTCTGGATGCCGGGCTCTGCTGCGCAGCCCCGGGATGACGAGGTGGAGCGGGACCGACCGCGATCCATTCGGGGGGGCGTCAGGCCCGCGCCGCCGCGGTTGCCGGCGGTTTCGGCTTTCCCAGGCCGAGCACCAGCGCGCAGCCGGCGGCGGAGAGGATGGCCAGGGGGAGGAGGCCGAGCGGGTAGCTGCCGGTCGCGTCCTTGATCACGCCGAGCAGGTAGGTGCCCAGGAACCCGCCGATGTTGCCGATGGCGTTGATCTGGGCGATGCCGGCGGCGGCTGCGCCCGCCGAGAGCCACTCGGTCGAGAGCGCCCAGAACGGGCCCTTCACCATGTAGGTGCCGGTGACGGCCAGGCACAGGATCAGCATCGTCGGCCAGAGTTGGGTCGTCAGCACCGCGGCGCCGAGGCTGAGCGCAAGCAGCCCGAGCGGCAGCGCCGTATGCCAGGTGCGCTCGCGGCGCCGGTCGGACGAGCGTCCCCACAGGATCATCAGCACCGAGGCGATGCCGAAGGGCACCGCGTTCAGGAGCCCGGTCTCCAGGTTGGTGAGGCCGAAGGACTTGATGATCTGCGGCTGCCAGAGCGACAGGCACTGGCTCGCCCCCGAGGCGCCGGCATAGATCAGCGAGGCGGCAAGCACGTAGCGGTTGGTCATCACCTGCCGCAGCGAGAGGTGGCCGGCGGGCCGGGCCGCGCCCTCGACCACCGAGGCCCGCTCGTCGGCCAGGCGCCCCGTGAGCCAGGCGCGCTGCTGCGGCGTCAGCCAGTTGGCGCGGGCCGGGCCGTCCGGCAGCAGGAGGAAGGCGAGGATGCCGAGCACCACCGCCGGCACCGCCTCGATCAGGAACAGCCACTGCCAGCCGCGAAAGCCCAGCATCCCGTCGGTGCCGAGCAGCCACGCCGAGAGCGGCGAGCCGAGGAAGCTCGAGATCGGGATCGCGACCATGAAGATCGCCACGATCCGCCCGCGATAGGCGCGCGGGTACCAGTAGGTCAGGTAGAGGATCACGCCGGGGAAGAACCCGGCCTCGGCGGCTCCGAGCAGCAGCCGCACCGCGTAGAACGAGAACGGCCCGACGACGAAGGCCATCCCCGCCGAGACCAGCCCCCAGGTGATCATGATCCGCGCGATCCAGATCCGGGCGCCGAACCGCTCCATCGCGACGTTGCTCGGCACCTCGCAGAGCACGTAGGACACGTAGAACAACCCGCCGCCGAGGCCGAATTGCGCCGCCGACAGGCCGATGTCCTGGTTCATCTGCAGGGCGGCGAAGCCCGCGTTCACCCGGTCGACGAAGGCGACGAAGTAGGCGAGCATCAGGAACGGCAGGATGCGCCACGTCACCGTGCGCAGTGTGGCGCGCTCGATCGCGCCGATCTCCGTCTGAACCATGGCTTATCGTCCCCGCGCCGTCGGCGCACGCAGCGTTCGGCCATCCCGATCGCCCTTGGCCAGAGCCGATCACGACACCGCCGTCCATCCGTCGGCCGCCGCCCGACGCATGGCAACGTTCCGCCCGCCACCTCGTTGTCGCGACGACCGCTCAGCTCCAAGGACGCGCAAGGCGATGGCGACGAGCCTCGACGCATTAACCCCTGCCCTCCCCGGGCGCCGGGAGGTGATCGACACGGCGGCCGGCCGGGTCGGCTTCTACGCTTCGTCCGAGGCCGAGGGCGTGCCGCTGCTGCTGATCCACTCGATCAACGCCGCCGCCAACGCCTACGAGGTCCGCCCGCTCTACCTGCACGCGCAAGGCGCCCGCCCGGTCTACGCCCTCGACCTCCCGGGCTTCGGCTTCTCCGAGCGGTCGCGCCGCCTCTACGATCCGCGCCTGATGGTGGACGCGATCCACGCCGTCGCCGCCGAGATCGCCGGGCGGCACGGCGGCGTCCGCGTCGACGCGATCGCGGTGTCGCTCTCGGCCACCTACCTCGCCCGCGCCGTGGTCGAGCGGCCCGAGGTCTACCGCGCGATCGGCCTGATCAGCCCGACCGGGTTCGACCGGCGACTCGCCGGGCGCGGGCCGGCGGGCGGCGACCGCGGCAGCCCGCGCGTCCGCAGGATCGTCGACTCGGCCGTCCTCGGGCCGGCGTTGTTCGCCCTCCTCGTCAGCCGCCCGAGCATGCGCTTCTTCCTGCGCAAGACCTTCGGCTCGAAGCGGATCGACGAAGGGCTGTTCGCCTACGATCACCTGTCGGCCCACCAGCCGGGCGCGCGGCACGCACCGTACTGCTTCGTGGCCGGCTACCTGTTCCCCACCGACGCCACCACGCTCTACGAGGCGCTGACGCTCCCGGTGCTGATGCTGCACGGCAGCCGCGGCGACTTCGTCGACTTCCGCGACGCGCCGCGTTTCGCCGGCCGGCCGAACTGGACGATCCGCGCCCTGCCCACCGGCGCCTTCCCGCATTTCGAGGACCCGGCGACGGTGACGGGCGCCTTCGATGCGTTCTTCGCCGGCCTCGCTTGACCGGGCGCCTCGCTCAGCTGACCCGCCATCGCGATTCGAAGCCGGCGAGCCGCGCAGCACCGAGGGTGGCGCGCTCCACGCACTCGGCCGGGACCCGGCGCCACGCCGGGGGCCTGCGGAAGTCGAAACGGCACATGGTCTCGCGCATCAGGAGCGCGATCTGCGCTTCGGTCTCCGCCGGGATCGGCCGGCCGGCCCACTCATTCGGCGCCCGCGCGGGCGCCGCAGCGACGACCCGATCCCATGGCAGGCCCCAGGCCAGCTCGGCGAAGCGCGCGCAGGTGGCGGCGAAGCGGTCGGCGAGTTCCTCGGCAAGTTCCGGCGCGCCGCCGCGGAACGGCTCGGGATCGAGGCCGCGCGACCACGCCGCCTGATCGAGGACGTGACCAATGCGGCGCGGGTGGCCGTCCACCTGCCGGTGGACCCTGAGGCTCCGCAGCCGGCGCGAAGCCTCGACGGCGAGCGGCCCGGAACTGCGGTTGGTCACGGTGCCCAGGACCGCGGCGTCCATCATCGGCCCGAGCCGCCCGGCGAGGCCGAGGGCGGCGACGAACCGCTCGACCAGCGTCGCGTCGGAGCGCGCGTCGCGAAGCGGCACGGCGGTGACGGCGCCATCCGTCGCCCGCGCCCACGGGGCGATGAGCGCGCGGTAGTCGAGGCGCCCGGAGCGGCGATGCGCGCGGGCGTATTCGCGGAAGGTCCGCGGCTCCTTCACCAGCTGCGCGCGGTGGGCGTAGGCGGAGTTCAGGAACTCGAACGGCGGCTTCACCGCCATCACGACCTCCATCGCGAAGCCGCGCCGGGCGAACACCTCGGACAGCGTCCGCGGAACGCCGAAGCTCGGCCGCTGCACCGAGAAGTCCTCGTAGGAGAGGATCACGGTGTCGGCGTCGGTGTCGGCGAGCGCCCGATCGAGGCGCGCCAGCATCGTGCGGCGCTCCGCCTTCGGCCGCCGGCCGTCGAGCGCCTCGCCCAACACCTGGTGGTTGACGTCGGCCCCAGACCGGGCTCCCTCGGGCGCGAGGTTTGGGTAGAGCAGCCCGGCCTCCGCCAGCCTCGGACGCAGAGTGGCCAGCACCAGCTGCAGCGATGTGGACCCCGTCCGGGGCATTCCGATATGGATGATCGCGCGACGCATCGTCGATCGCCTCCTTGTCCTGATCCCTGGCCGTCGCGGACCGTCCGCCCCGGCTGTCCGTCCCCCCAATCCCCCGGTTCCGATGATCGACCTGACGCTCGAGTCCGCCCGCATCATCGTCGCGACCGCCTTGGAGACGGCCCGAACGCGCGGCCTGAAGCCGCTCGCCGTGGTCGTCTATGACGATCGAGGGTCTCTGAAATGTGTCCAGGTGGAGGACGGCGCCTCGCTCCGCCGCGCCGAGATCGCGATGGGCAAGGCCAACGGCGCCCTGGCGCTCGGCCTCGGCTCGCGGGCGATCCATGCCCGGGCGGAGGCCCAGCCCTACTTCGTCGCGGCGGTGAGCCACGTGGTCGGAGCCGCGGCCCTGGTGCCGGTGCCGGGCGGCGTGCTGATCCGCGCGGCGGACGGCCGTCTGCTCGGCGCCGTCGGCATCTCGGGCGACACGTCGGACAACGACGAGATCTGCGCGCTCGCCGGCATCGAGGCCGCCGGGCTGGTGCCAGAGACCGGCGCCTGAGCCGATGCGCCTGCCGCGCCGTGGCTGGCTTTCCGGCGCGGGCGCCATGCTGCTCGCGGGTACTGCCGGAGCGCGGGCGGCGCCGGACGGCACGTATCGGCGCGGCAACGACGCCGACCCCGAGACCCTCGACCCGCACCGGTCGTCGACCGTGGCCGAGGCGCACATCCTGCGCGACCTCTATGACGGGCTGCTCACCTACGACAACCGCGGCGCCATCATCCCCGGCGCCGCGCAATCCTGGCGCGTGTCGGACGACGGGCTGACCTACACCTTCACCCTGCGCGAGGGCGGGCGTTGGTCGAACGGCGACCCGGTCGAGGCGGAGGCCTTCGTCTACTCCCTGCGCCGCATCCTCGCGCCGGAGACTTCGGCAAAGTACGCCGAGGTGCTGTTCCCGATCCGCAACGCGGCGGCGATCAACCGCGGCGCGATGCCGGCGACGGCGCTCGGCGTCGCCGCGCCCGACCCCCGCACGGTGACGATCGCGCTGGAGGCGCCGACTCCCTACCTCCTCGAACTCCTGACGCACCAGACCGCGCTGCCGGTGCACCGTCCGTCCGTCGAACGCTTCGGCGAGAGCTTCACCCGGCCGGGCAACCTCGTCTCGAACGGACCCTACGCTCTGGTCGACTCGGTGCCGAACGACCGCATCGTGCTCAGGCGCAACCCGCATTTCCACGCGGCGGCCGAGATCGCGATCCCGCAGGTCGCCTTCGTGCCGACGCCGGACCTGTCGAGCGCGGTGCGGCGCTACGATGCGGGCGAGCTGGATTCGCTGGCCGACCTGCCCGGCGACCAGATGGCGTCGCTGCGCCGCCGCTTCGGCGACCAGGTCGTGCTCGGGCCTTCGCTCGGCCTCTACGCGCTGGCGGTGAACACGCGGAAGCCGCCCTTCGACGACGTCCGCGTTCGGCGCGCCCTGTCGTTGGCGCTCGACCGCGAATACCTCGCCGAGGCGTTGTGGGGCGGCACCATGAGCCCGGCCTACTCGCTCTGCCCGCCCGGGCTCGACAACTACCGGACGCCCCCGGAGACGGAGGGGCGCACCCGCCTCCCGATCGACAACGAGGAGACGGCCGCCCGCCTGCTCGCGGAGGCGGGCTTCGGGCCGGACCGGCCGCTGCGGGTCGAGTACCGTTTCAACACCAGCGACAACAACCGCAACACCGCCGTCGCGGTCGCCGAGATGTGGCGCGGCCTCGGGATCGAGACCCGGTTCGTCTACACCGACGCCAAGACCCACTTCGCGTATCTGCGCGACGGCGGCGACTTCGACGTCGCGCGGATGTCCTGGATCGCCGACTACTCCGACCCGCAGAACTTCCTGTTCCTGCTCACCACCGGCAACGACGGGATGAACCCCGGCCATTGGTCGAACGCCGAGTACGACGCCCTCCTGGCGAAGGCCGCGGCCGAACGCGACCTCACCGCACGCGCCGACCTTCTCTACCGCGCCGAGGCGCTGGTGATGCGCGACCCGCCGTGGATCCCGGTGATGCACACCCGCTCCAAGGCGCTGATCGCGCCGCGCCTGCACGGCTACGTGCCGAACCTGCGCAACGCCGCGCCGACGCGGTTCCTGCGGCTCGTCGGATGAGCGGGCGCTTGTCTCGCCTCGGCGCGCGACGGATACACTTCGGCACGACCGGCGGGGCATTTTATGAACGATGGAGTACGGCCGGCCTCGCCCGGGATGGGCATCCGGGCCGGATGTCCCGAGGCGCGGCCGGCGTGATCGCACCAGCAAGGCTCCATCGCCTTTACGTATCCCGTAGCGGGTCGGGAGAGGGGAGCGACGATGCCGGATACGGCGCTCCCCTCTCCCGACCCTCGCTGACGCGAGGCCCACCCTCCCCCGCAGAGGAGGGAGGGAGACGCGCCTTTTACGAATGCGGCGAGCCGTGTGCCAGGTGGGTTGCCCCAGCGTCCAAGCATCGGTCGTTTTGCGCATGACCGGCTACGTGCTGCGCCGGCTGCTGCAGGCGATCCCGACGCTGTTCGTGGTGATTGCGCTGAGCTTCTTCCTGATGCGGCTCGCGCCCGGCGGGCCGTTCGACCTGGAGCGGCCGTTGGCGCCTGCGGCCATGGACAACCTGCGCCGGGTCTACGGGCTCGACCAGCCGCTGGCGGTGCAGTTCGGGCGCTACCTCGCGGCCCTGGTCCGGGGCGATCTCGGGCCGTCCTTCTCCTTCCGCGACATGAGCGTCGCCGACCTGTTCGCCCGCGGCCTGCCGGTGTCGATGATCCTCGGCGGCTTGGCGCTTGCCGTCTCGCTCGCGCTCGGCGTCGGCCTCGGCGCGTGGGCGGCGTACCGTCGCGGCGGATGGGTCGACCGTTTGGTCGGGGCGGCCGCCTCGCTCGGCCTGTCGGTGCCGGGCTTCGTCGTCGCGCCGCTGCTGCAGATCGCCTTCGGCCTCTCGCTGCGCTGGCTGCCGGTGAGCGGCTGGGAGGGGGGCGCGCCCTCGCACCTGATCCTGCCGGTGATCACCCTGGCGCTGCCGCAGGCCGGAGGCATCGCCCGGCTCACCCGGGCGTCGATGGCGGAGGCGTTGCGCGCCCAGCACGTGCGGACCATGCGCAGCCTCGGCCTGCCGCCCTGGCGCATCGCCCGGCACGCCCTGCGCGGCGCGCTGCTGCCCGTCGTCGCGATCCTCGGGCCGCTCTCGGCCAGCCTGCTCACCGGCTCGGTGGTGGTCGAGACCATCTTCGGCCTGCCCGGGATCGGCCGCTACTTCGTCGAGGGGGCCTTGAACCGCGACTACACCCTGGTGATGGGGACGGTGGTGCTGGTGGCGGTGCTCGTCGTCGTCCTGAACCTCGTCGCCGACCTCGTCTCGGCGTGGCTCGACCCGCGCCTGCGGCTGCACGCGTGAGCGCGCCGCCCAAGTCGCCGACGCGCCGCGCGATCCTGCGCCTGTCGCGCGACCGTGGCGCGATGACGGCGCTCGCCGTGCTCGCTCTGATGACGCTCGCCTGCCTGGTCGGCCCGCTGCTCACCGGCCATGCGCCCGCGCGGACCTACCCGGACCTGCGCCAGCTTCCCCCCGGCCTCGCGGCCCAACCCGACGCGGATCGTCTGCGGCCCACGCTCGATCGCCTCGCCTTCCGTATCCGCGCGACGGTGGCGGAGGCCGAGAGGACGGGCGACACGCTCCGCCTCGTCCTGGCCTCGGACGCAACGATCGACCCGCGCGGCCTCGTCTACCTGCCGCGCTCAGACCTGTTCGGCGCCCCCCGCGTCGTCGCCAGCGAGGACGACGGGCGGCGCCTCACCGTCGCGGTGCCAGTGCGGAGGCTCCACTTCCTCCTCGGCACCGACGTGCATGGGCGCGACCTCCTCAGCCGCAGCCTCGTGGCCGGCCGCGTCTCGCTGCTGATCGGGCTCACCGCGACGCTGGTCGCGCTTGGCGTCGGCATCCTCTACGGCGCCGTCTCGGGGTTCGCCGGAGGGGCCGTCGACGCCGCGATGATGCGGGTGGTCGACATCCTCTACGCCCTGCCGTTCGTGTTCTTCGTGATCGTGCTGGTGGTGTTCTTCCGCGCGAGCCTCGCCCTGATCCTGGTGGCGATCGGCGCCGTGGAATGGCTCGACATGGCCCGCATCGTCCGCGCCCAGACCCTGGCGCTGCGCCGCCGCGACTTCGTCCGCGCCGCCGAGGCGCTCGGCCTGTCGTCCGCCGCGATCCTGCGGCGGCACATCGTGCCGAACACCCTCGGGCCGGTGACGGTCGCCGCCACCTTGCTGGTGCCGCGGGTGATCCTCCTGGAGAGCTTCCTGTCGTTCCTCGGCCTCGGCGTGCAGGAGCCGGCGACGAGCTGGGGCGTGCTGATCGCGGAAGGCGCGCGCAGCCTCGAATCCGCGCCGCACATGCTCGCCGGGCCGGCGGCGTTCCTGGTTGCGACCCTCGTGGCCCTCAACGTGCTCGGCGACGGGCTGGCCGCCGCGCTCGATCCGCGGGCGGAGGCCTGATCGCGCGGCCTGATTGCGAGGCGTGGCCTCACCGTATCTCGGTATAGGCCGGGTAGACCTGCCGAACCCGGCGCCGCTCCTCAGGGATCGGCATCGCCGGGCGCACCCGCGCCTGCGCCGCCGCCGGCAGGACGATGTTGGTCTCGGCCGGGCGCAGGCGCCAGCGGTCGGAGCCCGACATCGTCACCGGCTGCCGGTCCCGGGCCAGCGTCGCGTCGGCCCCGTGGGTCGGCACGACGGCGAGGCCGGCGAGCGCCGCCGTCGCCAGGATGCCCAGCCGCAGGCAGGGCCCGAGGCGGCGGGCCTGGGAGCGTGCATGAGAGCGGGGGTGGGACGGAGCACGGAACCGCGACGGGGAGCGGACTGTCTTGCGAACGTCGAGGCGAGGCTTCATGGGAGGCATCCACGGTGATGCCGTCATCAAAGCCCGCAACGATGAAAGCTCAGCCGAACCTTTCGCTGGTCTCCGCCGTTCTGAACAGGCGTCTCGAGTCAAGGTAAACACAGTCATGGCGACCAAAGTCGAGACCGCGTCGGGCAAGACGACGCCCGAGCGCGCCCCCATGGGCACGATCGTCGACACCGACATCTCCGCACGACTGGACCGCCTGCCCTGGGGCCGGTTCCACGTCCTCGTCATCGCGGCGCTCGGCATCACCTGGGTGCTCGACGGGCTGGAGGTGACGCTGGCCGGCGCGCTCGTCGGCGCGTTGCGCAAGGCGCCGATGAGCTTCACCGAGTTCGATGTGGGGCTGGCCGCCTCCTCCTACCTGGTCGGCGCGGTTACGGGGGCGCTCGGCTTCGGCTGGCTGACCGACCGCATCGGCCGCAAGAAGCTGTTCTTCATCACGCTGGCCCTCTACCTCGCGGCGACCGCGGCCACGGGCCTGTCGTGGAACGTCTACTCGTTCTGCATCTTCCGCTTCCTCACCGGCGCCGGCATCGGCGGCGAGTACACCGCGATCAACTCGACGATCCAGGAGCTCGTGCCGGCACGCGTCCGCGGCTGGACCGACCTCGTGATCAACGGGTCGTTCTGGATCGGCGCCGCGCTCGGCTCCTTCCTCTCGATCGTGCTCCTGAAGCCCGAGGTGATCGACCCGGCCTGGGGCTGGCGCGTCGCGTTCTTCACCGGCGGCGCCATCGGCCTCGTGATCCTGCTGCTCCGCACCTGGATCCCCGAGAGCCCGCGCTGGCTCGCGACCCACGGCTACACCGCCGAGGCCGACCGGGTGGTCTCCGGCATCGAGAAGCGCTTCACCGACGAGGGCCACACCCTGCCGCCGGTGGACGAGGGCAAGCGGATGAAGCTGCGCACCCGCGACCACACCCCGCTCTCGGAGGTGTTCGGGACGATGTTCGGCACCTCGCGCAAGCAGACCGTCGTCGGGCTCGCGCTGATGATCGCGCAGGCGTTCTTCTACAACGCGTTGTTCTTCACCTACGCCCTGGTGCTGGAGCGGTTCTACGGCGTGCCCGGCGGCAGCGTCGGCTGGTACCTGCTGCCGTTCGCCCTCGGCTCCTTCCTCGGGCCGCTGCTCCTCGGGCGCCTTTTCGACACGGTCGGCCGCCGGCCGATGATCGCCTTCACCTACGGCATCTCGGCGGTGCTGCTCGCGGGCGCCGGATACCTGTTCAAGATCGAGGTGTTCGGGGCCTGGGCGCAGACCGGCGTGTGGATGGTGGTGTTCTTCTTCGCCTCCGCCGCGGCGAGCGCCGCCTACCTCACCGTCGCCGAGACCTTCCCTCTGGAGATCCGGGCCCTGGCCATCGCCGGCTTCTACGCCATCGGCACCGGCATCGGCGGCGTCTCGGGGCCGCTCCTGTTCGGCTCGCTCGTGGAGACCGGCTCCCGCGAGGCGGTCTTCGGCGGCTATCTCGTCGGGGCCGCGCTGATGGCGGTCGCGGCCATCGTCGGCGGCCTCTTCGGCACGGCAGCCGAGGGACGCTCGCTGGAGGACGTGTCGAAGCCGCTCGCGGCGGCCTGACGGTCCTGTTGCGATGCCATCGCGCGTGGCGCTGGGGTCAGGCCCCCCGGCGCCACACCTGGCCGTGATAGACGAAGGTCTCGCCCTCGCTCGCCAAGGCCGCGAGGCCGGTGAAGGCGGGGTCGTGGACGGTGATGACGCTGGTCGGGATCGCCCGCATCATCGCGGAGAACGGCGCCTTGCGCTCGAACGCCGCGCGGAAGCCGCCTTGCTGCAGGAGCTTGACGATCCGCGGGGCGATGCCGCCGCCGACGTAGACGCCGCCGGTGGCCAGGAAGGTCAACGCGAGGTCGCCGCAGACCCGGCCGAGCAGGCGCCCGAACAGCTCCAACGCTTCCGCCGCATGCGGGTCGGAGGCGTCGAGGCCCGCCTGGGTCACCGCCGCCGGCTCGATCTTCTCCGCCGGCACGCCTGTCCGGACGTGGCGCACGGCGGCGTGCAGGCGGGCGAGGCCAGGGCCTGAGAGCACCGTCTCGACGGTGACCCGGTCCTCGACCCGCTCCAGGGCGTGCCAGACCTTCTCCTCGAAGGCGTCCGAGGGGCCGAGGTCGGTGTGGCCGGCCTCCGTGGAGACGATCGCGAGGCGGTCCGAATACGGGACCAGGGCCGCGGCGCCGAAGCCGGTGCCCGGCCCGAGCACCACGCGGGCGCCGCCCGGCTCGTGCCCGACCGGCCCCACCAGAGTGAGGTCGTGCGGCGCGATGCCCGCTGCGCCGGCCGCGACCGGCACGTAGTCGTTGACCACCACGGAGGTCTCGAGGTCGAAGTCGGCGCCGATCTTGGCGCCCTCGATCACCCAGTGGGCGTTGGTGAGCTGCACCTTCGGGCCGTCGACCCGGCCGGCGATGGCGAGGATCGCCGAGCGCGGCGCCGGCCCGCCCGCGTGCTTGCCCCCTTGCCCGTCCTTGGCCAGGGCCGCGCGGATGGCGCTCGACGGATCGGGGTGGCCCGCCGTCGCCTCGTGCGAGAGCAGGCGCGGCGCCGCGCCCTTCGACTCGACCACCCCGAAGCGGGCGTTCGTGCCGCCGATGTCGCCGACGAGGACCGGAAACGCGAACATGCGGTACCCTTTCCCGATCGACGCGGGGCCGTCCCGGCCGACGCGTCGCTGCCTATCCGAGGGAGTCGCCGGCGCGGCTCAGGCCGCCGGCAGCGCGTCCAGATCGATGGTCCCGCCCGCCGCCCAGCCGCCTAGCAAGGCCCGCACCGCGTCCGGGCCGGGCAGGCGCCGTTCTGCCGCGGTCTCGCCCGGTCCGATCCGGATGCCGAGGCCGCCATACGCCGCGACGCTGGCGAAGGCGATCTCGTCGGTGCGGTCGTCGCCGAGGAACACCGCGCGGCGGCCGGCATAGGGGGCGTTCTCGAGGAAGGCGCGGATCGCGTGCGCCTTGGTGGCCGAGGCCGGCACGATCTCGCCGACCGCCTTGCCGAGCTGGAGCCGGTAGCCGCCCGCCAGCTCGGCGGCGATCGCGGTGACCGCCTCCTCCGCCCGCTCGGCGTCCGCCGGCGTCGCCAGACGCCAGTGCACGGCGACCGAGGCGCCCTTGTCCTCGATCAGCACCGCGTCGAGGTCGGCGACCATGGCCCGGAGCCGGGGCATCCGCGCACGCAGCTCCGGATGGTCGTCCGGGCTGCCGCCGGTGAGGACGCCGTCGACCCGGCGCTCGACCCCGTGCAGGCCGGCGACGTCGAAGGCGGCGGGCGCGAGGAAGGCGTCGATCACCGAGACCGGGCGACCGGTGACGATCGCCAGCGCCCCGTCCAGCCGCGCATGGAGCGCCTGCAGCATCGGCACCAGGTCCGGCTCGACGCGAACGAGGTCGGGCCGTGGCGCGATCTCGACCAGCGTGCCGTCGAAATCGAGGAAGAGGGCGATCGGTGTGTCCAACGTCGGCGCTCCAATGTCCGTTCGGGGCTAGCATGTCGCGCGCCTGCGGCAAACGCATTGTCGCGCCGCCCTATCTCTCGGGGACGACGAACGGAGGACGACGCGATGCATCCGACCCCAGCCCCGACGAAGCCCGGCGAGGAGAGCGTTTGGGATTATCCCCGCCCGCCCCGGCTCGAACCGGTCGCCGCGACCCTGAAGGTCGTGCTGGCCGGCCGTACCATCGCCGAGACGCGGGCGGGCTTCCGCGTGCTGGAGACCAGCCATCCGCCGACCTACTACTTCCCGCCGGGCGACGTCGCCGCGGGCGTGCTCGGGCCGGCGCGCCGGGCCGGGATCTGCGAGTGGAAGGGACGCGCCGTGCTGTTCGACGTTCTGGCAGGCGGCGCGACGACCCCTGGCGCGACGACCCCTGGCGCGACGATCCCGGGAGCAGCTTGGGCCTATCCCGATCCGACGCCGGGCTTCCGTGCGATCGCGGGCTACGTCGCCTTCTATGCCGGCCCGATGGAGGCCTGCTTCGTCGGCGGCGTCCGCGCGGAGCCGCAGCCGGGCGGGTTCTACGGCGGTTGGATCACCCCCGGCGTCGTCGGCCCGTTCAAGGGCGGCCCGGGAAGCATGGGTTGGTGAGCCGTTGCAGCGGTCCTGAGAGCTGTACCGCCGCGCGGCGACCGCTACATCGGGCGTCGGGAGCCGAGGGGCGCATAAGGATTATGACATGAGCGATGCGATCGACGGCAGGCCGCATGAGGTGGGCGTGGACCCCGGCCGCCTGGAGCGGATCGACGGCTGGATGCGAGACCTCGTCGCGCAGGGCAAGCTCGCCGGGCTGTCGGTGAGCGTGGCGCGGCGCGGGCGCACGGTGTTCCGGCGCGCCCACGGCTTCGCCGACCTCGCCCGCAAGACGCCGTTCACCACGGATACTGTGACGCGCATCTACTCGATGACGAAGCCGCTGACCTCGGTCGCGGTGATGCAGCTCTACGAGGAGGGCCGCTTCCAGCTCGACGACCCGGTCTCGCGCTTCCTGCCGGAATTCTCCGAGATGCGGGTCGCGACCGGCGGCAACCGCGCCAAGCTCGAGACCGAGCCGGCCCGCCGCCCGATCACCATCCGCGACCTGCTCACCCATACCGGCGGCCTGACCTACGGCTTCATGGAATCGACCCTGGTCGACGCACTCTACCGCCAGCAGGGCGCCGACTTCCTGCGGCCGGATGCGAGCCTCGCCGAGGTGGTGGCCACCGTGGCGAAGCTCCCACTGCTGTCGCAGCCGGGGGAAGCCTGGAACTACAGCGTCTCGACGGACGTGCTCGGCCACCTCGTGGCCGTCGTCTCGGGGCGCGACTTCGCGGATTACCTGCGCGAGGCCGTGATCGCGCCGCTCGGCATGGTCGACACCGACTTCTTCGTGCGTCCCGAGAACCTCGGTCGGTTCGCGGCGAACTACGTCTACGATCGCAGCCGCACGCTCACGCTCTACGACGACGCGGTCGAGACCACCTTCGCCAAGCCGCCGGCGATCGCGGGCGGCGGCGGCGGCCTCGTCTCGACGGCGTCGGACTACATGCGCTTCTGCCGGTTCATCTTGAACAGGGGCGAACTCGACGGCGTGCGCCTGCTCGGACGCAAGACGGTCGAGCTGATGACCATGAACCACCTGCCCGGCGACCTCGCGGCAATCGGTACGCCGCGGTTCGCCGAATCGTCCTACCACGGTATCGGCTTCGGGCTCGGCTTCTCGGTGATGCTCGATCCGGCCAAGGCCCAGATCGTCGGCACGCCCGGCGAGGTCGCCTGGGGCGGCATGGCCTCGACCGCGTTCTGGATCGACCCGGCCGAGGACCTCGCCGTGGTGCTGCTGACGCAGCTCGTCCCGTCCTCGGCGCTGCCGATCCGCAAGGAACTGCGGGTGCTGACCTACGCCGCTTTGGTCGATTGAGACCTGATCACGTGATCCGCGGTCGCCTTCTATCCGATCGCGCCGCCGAGGCGCGATCGGTTTAGGCCATGGACTATTCGGCGGCGGGGGCGGCCGTGGTGCCGGCCGGGGCCGGCTTCGCGCCGGGCTTCGGCGCGGGGGGCTTGGCCGCGTTCGCGCCGGTCGCGGCGGGCTTGCCGGCCATGTATTCCGGATCGGTGCGCGGGCCGCCCGGGCCGTTGGTCGGCCCGGTCATCTGGCCGGCGACCACGTCGGTCACGCGGTTCCAGGTTTGCGACTTGCACAGGAACGCGATCAGGCAGCCGCGGACGGTGAGTTCCTCCGGCGTGTCGGACCAGATCGTCACGTCGTAGGACTTGCCGTCCTCGGAATTGTAGATCTTGCCCTCGTAGTGGGCGTCGGCGTTCGGCTTCAGCCCCATGATGAGCTGGTGGCCGAGCGAGGCGCGGGCCTGCTTGCTCGCGTCGGGGTTCTTGAAGTCGACCCGCGGCTGGCCCTTGTCGTTGAGCGGCACCTTCAGCCACACGACGTAGCCGCACAGGCTCTTGTTGCTCGGGCCGCACTTCTCCACCCGGATGCGGGCGCGCCCGTCCTCGGTGAGCCACGTGCCGCTCGGGTCCGCAGGCGTCGCCGCATGGGCGACGCCAGTCAGCATCGCCAGCGCCATCGCACGTCCGGCCCAGGCGCCGATTCCCGCGCCGATCCGTCGAACCGTCATACCCATTACTCCTTGCCGCGCGCCGGCTGCGTGGCCTTGGCCCGTCGGCGTGCACGATCTCTCAGGCCCGCCAATCCGCTCCGAACATGACGGGATCATGGCCGTGCGGCGGCTCGCAGGGGACGCGCGGCCGATGACGGGGGCGGCCCGGACGGCTAAGCCTGCCGTCCATGATCGTTCGCCCGCGCCCCAACCTCTTCGCCATCCTGTTCACCCTGCGTGGCTCGATCCTGCCGCGGGTGGCGCTGAAGGTCCTCGGGCTGACGGCCTTCGCCGCCCTGGTGGTCGCCGTCGAGCAGCGCGTCCCGGAGAAATTCCCGGTGACGGCGGGGATCGGGCCCTTCACCCTGATCGGGCTGGCGCTGTCGATCTTCCTGAGCTTCCGCAACAACGCCTGCTACGAGCGCTGGTGGGAGGCCCGGAAGGCCTGGGGGGCGCTCATCGTCGAGGTGCGCGGCTTGAGCCGGACCCTGGTCGCGCTGCTGCCCGGCGACGCGCGCGCCGGCCTTCGCCGGTCGAGCCTGCGCCGGGTCGTCGGCTTCGGCCACGGCCTGCACGCGCGGCTGCGCGGCCTCGACGAGGCGGCGGCCGTCGCGCCCTGGCTGCCGCCGGCCGAGGCTGCGCGGCTGCGCGCCTGCCCGAGCCCGACCGATGCGGTGCTGGCCGGCCTGACCCGCGACCTCGCGGACGCGTATCGCGACGGGCACCTCACCGACGTGCTGTTCGGCCTCCTCGAGCGCAAGGTCTCGGACCTGTCGGCGATCCACACCGCCTGCGAGCGCATCCACGGCACGCCCCTGCCCTTCGCCTACACGCTGCTGCTCTACCGCACGGCGTGGCTCTACTGCCTGCTGCTGCCGTTCGGCCTGTCGGCCTCGCTCGGCTGGGCGACGCCAGTCGCGACCATGCTGGTGGCCTACACCTTCTTCGGCCTCGACGCGCTCGGCGACGAACTCGAGGAGCCCTTCGGCCTCGAGGCGAACGACCTGCCCCTCGACGCGATGCTGCGCACGGCCGAGCGCACGGTGCTCGACGCCCTCGGCGAGCCGCTGCCGCCCGCGATGGAGCCGGTGCGCTACCGGCTGGACTGAGCGGGCGGGACCTTCGCACGCGGCGTTCGGCGTCCATTTTTTCGCGAAGTTGCGCGGTCACGCCCGCGTCGGGGCCGTGTCCGGTCCGGGGCCGAGCCGCCGCTGCATCAGCACGGTGCCGAGCCAGCGCCCGTGCTTGTGGCCGACGTTGTCCAGCACGCCGACATGCGCGAAGCCCAGGGCCACATGGAGGGCGGCCGACGTCTCCGAGCCCGGATCGGTGATCACCGCCACCATCGCCCGCGCGTCGATCGCCTCGCAGGCCGCGATCAGGGCCGTCAGGAGGGCGCGGCCGATCCCGAGCCCGCGCGCGGCCTCGGCGACGTAGACCGAATCCTCCACCGTCGAGCGGTAGGCCGCCCGCGCGCGGTACGGGCCGGCATAGGCGTATCCGCGAACGACGCCGTCCTGCTCGGCGGCGAGGTAGGGGAAGCCGTCCGCGACCAGCGCCGACCGGCGGCGCGCCATCTCGGCCTCCGTCGGCGGCTCGACCTCGAAGCTCGCCGTGCCGTTCAGGACGGCGTCGGCGTAGATCCGGGTGATCGCGGGAATGTCGGCCTCCACGGCCGGCCGTAGGTTCGGCGTCATCGCTCCGCTCACGCAAAGAAGGGGCCGGCGCGCATGCGCCGGCCCCTCTGCCGTTAACCGTGCGGCGGCCGATCGAGGACCGCCCGTGGCTTACTCGGCCGCGGTCATCTCGGCGGTGAAGTGGCCGCACCAATCCTGAGAGGCCACCACCGGCCACAGGCCCTTCGACTCGGGAGCCGGCTGGCTGACCGGCGGGTTGAAGCGGCACAGGCCCTGGTCGCCGGCGGCGGAGGCGCCGTTGGTCTTGTGGTCGTCGAAGAAGCGGCAGCTGTCGCAGGAGGCGTTGGTCGAGGTCATGGGGTCACTCCGGTTCTGGCGTCTGTCGCGAGCCTTGGAAACCGTCGCCGGCCCCGTTGCCCGTCCGCAGTTCTTAATTAGAACAGCTCCAATGAAGCGTCAACCGGTCGGCGGGCGCGTTGTTCCCGCGCTCGCTGCGATCTGCGGAAACCGATCGCGGCATGGCGCCTGCTGGCCGGTAACGGACTGAGCGCGGAAACGCCGGTCGTTGCGGCCCGCCTGTCACCCGCTGCCGGTCCGTGGGCGGCGAGCGTCATCGACTCGCCATGGGCCCTCCCCTAACGTCCGCGGCGGAACCGGCGCCGGTGCCGGTTGGGAGGGTCCCGCCCATGGTGCTGGAAACCGAATCGGCCCTGGAATCGGCCACTGCGCTGGCCACGAGCGAGGCGAAATCCGCCCGCACCGACCTCATCGAGGCGGCGGCCTCGGTCGTCGGCGGGCGCGGCGGCCCGGGCGGCTTCGTCCGCGACCTGTTCGGGCGGGTGCCGCCGGAGGATCTGGCGCCCTACCCGGCCGAGGCGCTGGCCGACCTCGCGATCGCCGCCCGCGACCATCTCGCGATGCCCCGCGCCACCGGGTCGGCGGCGAACCTGCGCCTCGTCGACGTGGCTTTGCCCGCCCTCGGGCGCACCCGCGAGCTGACCGTCGTCGAGGTCGTCAACGACAACCGGCCCTACCTGCTCGATTCGACCCTGGCCGAGCTGACCGAGCAGGGCCTGACGCCCCACCTCGTCGCCCACCCGATCCTCGGCGTCGAGCGGGATGGGGCGGGCGCCCTGCTCCGCGTCGTCGGCGAGACCACGGCGGACGCCCACGGCGCGCTGCTGCGCGAGAGCTTCATCCACATCCACCTCGACCGGCTCGATGCCGGCGAGGCGCGCGAACGCCTCGAAGCCGGCCTCGCTCAGGTCTTCCGGGACGTGGCCCTCGTCACGGACGACAACGACGCGATGCTGGCGCGGCTGGCGGAGCTCGCCGAGGGCTACGGCCGCAACCCCCCGCCCCTGCCGGAGGGCGAGGTCGCCGAGGCGCGGGCCTTCCTCGAATGGCTGCGCGACGGCCACTTCACCCTGCTCGGCATGCGCGAACACGCGCTGCCCGGCGAGGCCGCCACCGAGGCCGAGAGCCTCGGCATCCTGCGCGATCCCGGCCTCGCGGTGCTGCGCCGCGGCCGGGCGCTGGTCGACATGACGCCGGAGATCGTGGCCTTCCTCGAAGAGCCGCACGCGCTGATCATCACCAAGTCGAGCCTCAAGGCCCGCGTCCACCGGGCGGCGCATCTCGACTACGTCGCGGTGAAGCTCTTCTCCACCACCGGCAAGCTCACCGGCGAGGTCCGCATCGTCGGGCTGTTCACCGCGGCCGCCTACACCGCGCTCGCCCGCGAGGTGCCGTATCTCCGCGGCAAGGTTGCGGCCGTGGTGGAAAAGGCCGGCCTCGACCCGACGAGCCATGCGGGCCGAGCGCTGCTCGCGGTGCTCGAGACCTACCCGCGCGACGACCTGTTCCAGATCGACGTGGACCGGCTGTTCCGCTTCACCCTCGCCATCGCCAACCTCGCCGACCGGCCGCGCATCCGCGTCCTGTCCCGGACCGACCGGTTCGGGCGCTTCGTCTCGCTCCTCGTCTACGTGCCGAAGGACCGCTACGATTCGGTCGTGCGGGCCCGCATCGGCGCCTACCTGGCGCAGGAGCACGGCGGCCGGCTCTCGGCGACCTATCCCGATCTGCCCGAGGGGCCGCTGGCGCGCATCTACTACGTGGTCGGCTTCTCGGAGGCCGGCGCGCCGGAGCGCGACCCGTCGGCGCTCGAAGCCGGGATCGCCGCCTTGGTGCGGACCTGGGGCGACGCGCTCCGCGCCGCCCTCGGCGACGCCATGGGCGGCTCGGAGGCGCGGACGCTGGCCGCCCGCTACGGCGAGGGCTTCTCGGCGGCGTACCGCGAAAACTTCTCCGCCGAGGTCGCCATCGGCGACATCGCCATCCTCGAATCGCTCTCCGAGGAACGACCGCGCGCGGTCGCCATCGACCGCCGCGACACCGACCCGGCGGCGCAGGTGCGCCTCAAGGTGTTCTCGCGCGGGGCGTCGCTGCCGCTGTCGGACCGGGTGCCCGGCCTGGAGAACCTCGGCTTCCGCGTGATCAACGAGCGGACCTACAGCGTTTCGGCGGTCGGCGCCGACACCAGGGTCTGGCTGCACGACATGCTGCTGGAGCGCGCCACCGGCGCGGCGATCGAGATCGGCCCGCTCGAGGCGCCGCTGGAGGCGGCGATGCTCGCCATCGCCGCGGGCCAAGCCGAATCCGACGGCTACAACCGCCTCGTGCTGGAGGCCGGCCTCGCCTGGCGCGACGTGGCTTTGCTGCGGGCGCTCGGCCGCTACCTGCGCCAGCTCCGCGTGCGCTACGGCCAGGATTACCTCGCCGCGACCCTGAGCCAGCACCCCGGCATCGCCCGCCAGCTCGTCGCTTTGTTCTACGCCCGCTTCGACCCCGTCACCGAGGGCGACCGCCAAGCGAACGAGGCCGCCGTCCGCGAGGCCATCGAAACGGCGCTCGCCGACGTGACCAGCCTCGACGAGGACCGCATCCTGCGCCGCTTCGTCAACCTCGTGGAGGCCGCGGTCCGCACCAACTTCTTCCAGACGGCCGCCGACGGGCTCCCGCGCGAGACGATCGCCTTCAAGTTCGCCTGCGCCAAGGTGTCCGGGATGCCGCTGCCGCGGCCGTTCTTCGAGATCTTCGTCTACGCGCCCCGCGTCGAGGGCCTGCATCTGCGCTACGGCTATGTCGCCCGAGGGGGCCTGCGCTGGTCCGACCGGCCGGAGGATTTCCGCACCGAGATCCTGGGGCTGGTGAAGGCCCAGCAGGTGAAGAACGCGGTGATCGTGCCGGTGGGCGCCAAGGGCGGGTTCTTTCCCAAGCGCCTGCCGCCGGCTTCCGACCGCGCGGCGTGGCTCGCCGAAGGCACCGAGAGCTACCGCATCTTCATCCGCACGCTGCTCGAACTCACCGACAACTTCGTCAGCGAGGGCATCGCGCCGCCGGCCGACACCGTGCGGCACGATTCCGACGACGCCTACCTCGTGGTCGCCGCCGACAAGGGCACGGCGACCTTCTCCGACATCGCCAACGCGCTCTCGCTGGAGCGCGGTCACTGGCTCGGCGACGCCTTCGCCTCCGGCGGCAGCCAGGGCTACGACCACAAGGGCATGGGCATCACCGCGCGTGGCGCCTGGGAGGCGGTGAAGCGCCACTTCCGCGAGATCGACGTCGACACCCAATCCGATCCGGTGACGGTAGTCGGCGTCGGCGACATGTCGGGCGACGTGTTCGGCAACGGCATGCTGCTCTCGCGCACGCTGAAGCTGATCGCGGCCTTCGACCACCGCGACGTGTTCCTCGACCCGAACCCCGACATGGCCGGGAGCTTCGCCGAGCGGAAGCGGCTGTTCGACCTCGGCCGGTCGAGCTGGGCCGACTACGACAAGGGCCTGATCTCGGCCGGCGGCGGCGTGTTCTCGCGCGCGCTGAAGGCGATCCCGCTCTCGGCGGAGATCCAGGCGGCGCTGGGCTTCGACCGCGCCTCCGCCTCGCCGGCCGAGCTGATGCAGGCGATCCTCAAGGCGCCCGTGGACCTGCTGTGGTTCGGCGGCATCGGCACCTATGTCCGCGCCACCACCGAGACCGACGAGCAGGCCGGCGACCGGGCCAACGACGCGGTGCGCATCACCGGCCCGGAGATCCGCGCCAAGGCGGTGGGCGAAGGCGCCAACCTCGGGCTGACGCAGGCCGGGCGGATCGAGGCGGCGCGTGCCGGCGTGCGGCTCAACACCGACGCGATCGACAACTCGGCCGGCGTCAACACCTCCGACGTCGAGGTGAACATCAAGATCGCGCTGATGATCCCGGAGCGCGACGGCCGCCTCGACCCGGACGCCCGCAACGCGCTCCTCGTCGCCATGACAGACGAGGTCGCGCACCTCGTGCTGCGCAACAACGAGCTGCAGACCCTGGCCCTCACCCTCGCCCTGCACCGGGGCCTCGGCGAGACCGGTTTTGCGATGCGCACGATGCAGGGGCTGGAGGCGGAAGGCCGGCTCGACCGCGCCGTCGAGGTTCTGCCGGACGACGCGACCCTCACCGAGCGCATGCGCCGCGGCGAGGGTCTGACGCGGCCGGAATACGCGGTGCTGCTGGCCTACGCCAAGCTCTCGCTCTACGACTCGGTGCTGGCGAGCCCGGTGCCCGACGACCCGTACTTCGACCGCGAGTTGCAGCGCTACTTCCCCAAGGCGCTCCGCGAACGCTTCCCCGACGCTGTGAAGGGACACCGTCTGCGCCGCGAGATCATCGCCACCGCCCTGTCGAACATCATCGTCAACCGCGGCGGCATCTCGCTCGTCACCCGGCTGACCGACGAGACCGGGGCGGACGCGGCCACCATCGCGAAGGCCTACGCCGTGACCCGCGACGCCTTCGGCCTGATGGAGCTGAACGCGGCGATCGACGGGCTCGCCGGGCGCATCGGCGGGCAGGCGCAGGTCGGACTCTACGCCGAGGTGCAGGACCTGCTGGTCGACCGCATCGTCTGGTTCATCCGCAACCTCGACCTGACCGGCGGCATCGCTCCGCTCGTCGCGCGGTACCGCGACGGGATCGGCGCGGTGCTTGCGGCCCTTCCCGGCGTCCTCGGCGCGGACGCCAACGCCGCGATCGAGCGGCGGCGGGCGGAGCTCGTCGGGCAGGGCATGGACGACGAGCCGGCCCTGCGCCTCGCCTCGCTCCGCGCGCTGACCTCGGCGCCCGACATCGTCCGCGTCGCAGGCACCAGCGGGCGGCCGGTGGCGGAGATCGCGGCGACGCATTTCGCGCTGGAGCGGGAGTTTTCCCTGGATGCGCTGGCGGCCGCCGCCCGCGCCGCGCCGGTCTCCGACACCTTCGACCGGGTCGCCCTGGAACGGGCGGTGGCCGGCATCTCGAGCGCCCACCGCCAGCTCACGTCGGAGGTCGTGGACGACATCGGCCCTGGGCCGGAGGCGGTCGCCGCCTGGGGCAAGGCGCGCGGTCCGGCGCTGGCGCGTATCCGCGGGGCGGTCGACGCCATCGCGGCCTCGGGGCTGACGGTCTCGAAGGCCACCGTCGCCGCGAGCCTGCTCGGCGATCTCGCGCGACGCTGATCGGCCCGGTCGCAGACACGAAAAAGCCGGCCCGGCGCTTGAGCGGGACCGGCTTTTTAAGGGCCGACGGGTTGTGCGCGTAGGCTCAGAACGGGCCCATCCGCATGTCGAGCATGCGCTGGTTGTGCTCGAGCCAGAGGCGCAGCATCTGCGAGAACAGGCCGGGCTTCGGTGCAGGCTGGGTCATGGTTCGCACTCCGTAGGTGTGACGGTCGTAGGCGCCGTCCGTTCGCCCGGAAGATGCGCGTCATGGTGCATCGCAACAATGGCGTCCGTCGCACGTAACGGATGCGTCGATCGCATGGCAAGCGCTAAAAATTAACGATTTTGCGCCGGGGCATGCGAAAATTGCAGTATCTTGCAGCTCGGCTGCGAGCGTCGTTCTTCATGTCAGCCGGGATGGATCGGCGCCGGCAGCACCGACCGCGTCGGGCCCGACATCGCCGACAGCGCGAGGCCGAGCCCCAACGTCGACACCGCCGCCGCGATCAACGGCAGCTGCGCGTATCCGACGCCCGCGGTGAGTGCGACCCCGCCGAGCCAGGCGCCGGTGGCGTTGCCGAGGTTGAACGCGCCCTGGTTGAGCGTCGAGGCGAGGTTCGGCGCGTCGCTGGCGGCCTCCACCACCCAGATCTGCAGCGGCGAGACCAGGGCGAAGGCGAGCCCGCTCCACACCACCAGCGCCGCGAGCATCGCGAACTCGAAGCGGGCGACGCCGACCAGCAGCGTCAGCACGGCGATGAGGCCGAGGAAGCTTCCGATCACCGTGGCGGTGAGATTCCCGTCGGCGAGCCGTCCGCCGATCAGGTTGCCGGCGGTCAGCCCGATGCCGGCGACGAACAAGGCGCCGGTGACGCCGCGGGCGCTGAGTCCGGTCACCCCCATCAGCAACGGCGTGATGTAGGTGAAAACCGTGAAGAAGCTCACAGAGGACAAGGTCGAGACCAGCATCGGCCGAAGCACGGGCCAGCGCCCGAGCGCCCGGAACTCTCCCGCCAGCCCGCCGCGCGAGCCGGGGAGCCCGGCCGGCACGAACAGCTGGATCGCGAAGCCCGCCGCGACGCCGATCGCCACCACCGCCCAGAAGGTCGCGCGCCAGCCCGCCGCCTGGCCCAGCGCGGTGCCGAGCGGCACGCCGAGCACGTTGGCGAGCGTCAGCCCAGCGAACATCAGCGACACCGCCTGCGTCCGCTTCTCCCGCGGCACCAGGTCCCGCGCCACGATCGCGCCGATGCCGAAGAAGGCGCCGTGGGCGAAGGCGGTGGCGATGCGCGCGAGCATCAAGGTGGCGTAGGTCGGCGCGACGGCGCAGGCGACGTTGCCCATGAGGAACACCGCCATCAGGGCGAGCAGGGCGGTCTTGCGCGGCAGGCCCGCGGTGGCGATCGCCACGAGCGGCGCGCCGACCACCACGCCCATCGCGTAGCCGGAGACGAGGTAGCCGGCCTGCGGGATCGTGACGGAAAAGCTCTGCGCCACCTCCGGCAGCAAGCCCATGATCACGAATTCCGTGGTGCCGATGCCGAAGGAGGCGACGGCGAGGGCGAGGATCGGCAGCGAGGCCATTCGGAGGCTCCGTTGGCACGGGACCGGGGCGCGGGGGCCCGTCCCTCTTTGTGCGGTGCGGTATGCCCTCAACATGGCGGATCGCCCGCGGTTGCGAACCGTCGGTGATCGGGACGCAGCCCTGTCCCACGGACGGGGCTGCCAGGGGCGGCGTCGATCGGGCCGGGATAACTGCCCGGGTGCGTACACTGCCACCCCGTCGTCGTGCAGGCTGCTGATTACAGTCCTAGGCGCAACGCGCGGCGACCGGCCGTCGCGATCCTCAGAATTCGATTGGAGACGGCGTGATGAAGGCTCTTATCCTGGCAGGCGCGACGCTGGCCGCCGCCGTGGTCGCGGTTCCCGCAAGCGTCGAGGCCCGCCCGTATGGCGGTGGCTGGGGCGGCCATGGCGGGTTCCGCAGCGTCGGCTTCGCCGGCTCGCGTGGCGGCTACGGTGGGTATCATGGCGGCTACGGTGGATACCGGGGCGGCTATGCCGGCAATCGTGGCGGATACGGCTACCGCGGCGGCTACGGCCGGGGCGTCGGCTACGGCATCGCCGGCGCCGGGATCGGCCTGGGCCTCGGGCTCGCGGCCGGCGCCCTGTCGGGTGGCTTCGGCGGCTACGATGACGGCAGCAGCTACGGCGGCGGGTATGGCGGCTACGGCTACGCCCCCGCCTACGGCGCGAGCTACGCACCCGTCTACAACGGGAGCTACGGCGGCTACGCGCCGGCTGCCTACGGCTATGGCAGCGGTTGCACCTGCTCGGGCTACTGAGCCGAACGGCTGAGCCGCGCGGCGGCGGGCGATTCGGGCACCCGCCGCCCAGGTATCTCAAGTACAACCCGCCTCACGGCTCGGTCAGCGGCAGGCCGCGGCTCGGCGGGCTCCAATGCAGGTCCGGCGTCGCGGCATAGAGCCGGCGGTGGGCGAGCACGGCGTAGGTGTCGGTCATGCCGGCGATGTAGTCGGCGATCCGGCGCGCGATCCGGCCCGGCGGCGCCCCATCGAGCCCCGCGCTCCATTCCTCGGGCATCCGCGTCGGGTCGGCGGAGAACGCCGCGAACAGGTCCGCGACGATGGCGTTGGCCTTCTCGCGCACCGCCATCACCTCGGGATGCCGGTACATCCGCGCGTAGAGGAAGCGCTTGATGTCGGCGTCAGCGGCCGCGATCGCGGCCGAGAACGCGATCACCGGGGCGTCGGCCGCGCGGATGTCGGCGACGCTTGCCGGGGCCAGACGATCCAGCCGCCGCCGGCTCTCCGTGATCACGTCCTCGACGAACCGGGTGATCACCCGCCGCGCGAGTTCGTGGATGGTGCGCGACGCCTCCAGGCCGGGGTGCAGGGCGGCGATCTCGTCGAGCAAGCCGCGCAGGAACGGCACCTCGCCGAGGTCGGCGAGGTCGAACAGCCCGGCGCGCAGGCCGTCGTCGAGGTCGTGGCTGTCGTAGGCGATGTCGTCGGCGAGCGCCGCCGCCTGCGCCTCCGGGCCGGCGTGGCGGGCGAGCTCCAGCGGATGCAGGGCATCGTATTCGAGGATCGCTGCCGGGATGCCTTCGCGGGCGTAGCGCGGAGTCGGGCGCCCGTCCGGGCCGAGCAGCGGGCCGTTGTGCTTGACCAGGCCCTCCAAGGTCTCCCAGGCGAGATTCAGCCCGTCGAAGCCGGCGTAGCGCCGCTCCAGCCGGGTCACGATCCGCAGGGCCTGCGCGTTGTGGTCGAAGCAGCCATGGGACGCCATGCAGGCGTCGAGCGCGTCCTCGCCGGTATGGCCGAAGCAGGTATGGCCGAGGTCGTGGGACAGCGCCAACGCCTCCGCCAGGTCCTCGTCGAGGCCGAGCGCGCGGGCGAGCGCGCGGGCGATCTGGCTGACCTCCAGGGTATGGGTCAGCCGGGTGCGGTAATGGTCGCCCTCGTGGTGCACGAAGACCTGGGTCTTGTGCTTCAGCCGGCGGAACGCGGTGGAATGCACCACGCGGTCGCGGTCGCGCTGGAAGTCGCTACGCGTCGGCGAGGCCGGCTCTGGGATCAGCCGCCCCCGGGTCGCGCCCGGGTCGGTGGCGTAGGGCGCGCGCCAGCGCTCACCGTTGGCGCGCACGGGTCCCGCCCATCTGTTCGCGATGTCCTGCCCGCATGGTCCCCTCGCGGTTCGGCGACGCACGCGTTGCGGCGCGCCGTCCTACCTCATATCTTGGTTCGATCACGCGGCAGGCAATCGCCCGCCGCGCCCAGACCCCGACGACAGCGCCGATGGCTTCCCCGATGGCCGAGATCACCCTGACCCCCCGCGCCGCCAAGCGCATCAACGAGATCATGGTCGCCGAGCCGCCGGGCGCGGCGCTCCGCGTCAGCGTGAACGGCGGCGGCTGCTCGGGCTTCTCCTACGCCTTCGACATCACCCGCGAACAGGCGGCGCAGGACGTCGCCATCGAGCGCGACGGCGCCACCGTGATCGTCGACCCGGTCTCGCTCGAGTACATGGCCGGCTCGACTATCGATTTCGTCAACGACCTGATCGGCCAATCCTTCAAGATCGAGAACCCGCAGGCCACCTCGTCCTGCGGTTGCGGCACCTCGTTCTCGCTCTGACCCCACCCGACCTCCCAACGCCGGCACCGTTGTGCCGGGACGAAAGGTGCGGGCCGGCGAGGCTTGCGACAGGGTTTGCGACGTGGCGCACCGATTGCCTCGCGCGCCGAAATGCGGGACGACGGCGCCGTCTTCTCGGTCTGGCAATCCCGGCAGCGGTCCGCACACGATGATCCCTCACCGAACGGTCCGCGCCAGCCTGCTCCGGGCGGCTCGACTCTGCTTCTGTGCCGGCCTCGTCCTCGGGGGCGCCGGTCTTGCGGCCGTCCCGGCCACGGCGCAGGAGGCGGCCTCCGCCGTCCAGGACGTCGTGCTCGTCGATGTGGCGCTGCCGCTCGGCGATACGCTGTTCAAGGCCGCCCGCGTCACGGTGAGCGGTACCCGGCTGTCGCGCGGCGACCTGACGGCGATCCTGGCACCGGACTCGGCCGAGCCGTGGGCGCCGCGCCTCGCGCGCCTGGAAGCGGCGAGCATCTCGATCCCGGTCCTCGTCTCCGAACATCCCGGTCCCGGCGGATCGCTGCAGACCGTGACCTACCGCGAGGTCACGGCGCGCGACGTGCGCGCCGGCCGCATCGCCGAGCTGACCATGGCGGGCGCCGGCGTCGCGGTCTCCGGCGCGCAAAAGGGATCGGGCACTTACGGCCGGATCGTCGCGAGCGACCTCGACCTCGCCGCGCTCGTGCGGCTCTCCTCGGAACCGGGTGACGGGAAGGGGCCGGTGCAGCGGGTCTACGCCGCGATCCGCGTCGCCGACGTGACCTACACAGAGGATTCGGGCGTCGCGATCCGGATCGCCGGGCTCGAAGGCCGCGACTTCGGCGGCCGCCAGATCCCCGGCGGGTGGAACGGCGCGATGGCCGCCCTCACCCGGGGGCTCGACGCGGTCGATCCCGAGATGAAGGCCGACGCGCGCGGCCGGCTCGCCGCCACCGCGGCGGATCTTGCCGACGCGGTCTCCTTCGGCAGCCTCGAACTGCACGGCCTCGCCATCAGCCGGACCGGGGCCGGCGCGCCGATGCTGGTCGAGGTCGGGCGCCTGGCGCATGTCGGCACCGGCGCCGAGGCCGGCACGACGCTCGAGGCGATCGCCTTCGCCCAGGGCGGGGTGAAGGCCCGGCTCGCGCGGGCGGCCCTCACCGGCGTCTCGCTCAGCCCCACCATCGTGGCCCTGCGCCGCCTCGCCGACCCGAACGCCGCCGTCACCGACGAGGCTTTGCGCCGCCTCGCCCCGGCCATCGGCGGCCTGACCTTGCAGGATTTCAGCGTCGAGTTGCCGGCCGATCCGGCTGCGGAAGCCAGGCAGACCAGCCGCAGCGCCGGTAAGCCGCCCGCCGTCGCCGGCGACCCGCTCGGCGTTCCGGCCTCGCAGGGCGCCGCGCCGATGCGACTTGTCCTGCGCAGCGGCGCCCTGACCTTCGGGCCGCTGCGCGACGGGGTGCCGACCGCAAGCCGCCTCGACCTGTCGGGCGTGACCTTCCCGGCGACGATAGTCGCCGGCGTGCCGGTGCTCGGCGCCCTGCCGGATTACGGCTATGCCGACCTCGATTTCAACCTTGTGATCGACTCGGCCTGGGACGAGGACAAGCGCGAGGTGGCGTTGCGCGAGATGACCCTGTCGGGACGCGACATCGGCTCGCTGCGGCTCGCCGGCACGATCGGCGGCATGGGGCCGGAGCTGTTCGCCTCGCACATCCCGGCGGCCAGCCTGCTGATGCTCACGGCCACCGCTAAGGCCCTCGACCTCACCGTCCAGAACACCGGCCTGTTCGAGCGCTTCCTTGCCGCCCAAGCGAAGGCCCTGAGCCTCAAGCCGGAGGAATTGCGCCAGGAATACGTGGCGGCGACCCAGTTCGGCGTGCCGGCGATGCTCGGCAACTCGCCGGCCGCCCGGGCGATCGGCAGCGCGCTCGGCCAGTTCGTGACGAAGCCCGGACGCCTGACGCTGAACGCCAAGGCGAAGAACGCGGCCGGCCTGGGCTTCGCCGATTTCGGCCTCGCCCGCACGCCGGGTGCGGTGCTCGACAAGCTCGACGTAGATGCACGAGTGGAGTGAGGTCGGGCCTTCCGGCCAGACGAAGCCTTGCTTTGGTGAAACGTCACTCGGCGATGACGCCGGGGTAGCGCCGCGCCAGGTCCTGCCGGGTTGCGTCGGCCCAGGCGCGGTCGCGGCTCGTCCGCGGGCGATCGAGCGGCACCGTGGCGACCAGGCTCGCCGGGCGCGGCGACAGCAGCAGCAGCCGGTCGGCGACGGCGATCGCCTCAGCGACGTTGTGAGTCACCATCAGCACGCTCATGCCGAGCCGGTCGACGGTGTCGACCACCAGGCCCCGCAGGGAGGCGGCGGCCGCGTCGTCGAGCGACACGAACGGCTCGTCGAGCACCAAGAGGCGCGGATCGTTCGCGAGCGCGCGGGCGAGCGCCACGCGGCGCTGCATCCCCAGCGACAGCGCGCCGGGAAACCGGTCCCGCCACGGGGTCAGCCCGAGATGCGCGAACAGCCCGTCGAGGTCGCGCGCGCGCTGCGGCCGCGGCATCGCCAGGCGCACGTTCTGCTCCACCGTCCGCCACGGCAGCAGACGCGGCTCCTGGAAGACCATGCCCGGCCCGTTCTCGGATGCGCGCGGGTCCGGCACGATGGTTCCGTCGTAGTCGGCGTCGAGCCCGAGCAGGATGCGCAGGGTCGTGGTCTTGCCCGCCCCCGACGGCCCGATCAGGCAGGCGATCTCGCCCGGCCGGATCGCGAAGGCGAGGTCGCGCACCGCCTCCACCGGCTCGACCGAATCCGGATGGTAGACCTTCCGCGCGATCGCGACCGTGAGGACCGCGTCCTCGCCGTCGCCGACGGCGGACATCTTATCGCCAGCGGCGGACATGCGCTTCGAGCCGCTGCAGGAGGAGGATGTCGATGGCGATCATCACGCTCATGAACACGATGCTGTAGCCGAGGATCGCGGCCACGTCGGTGCTCTGGACGAAGTAGTAGTTGATCGCGAAGCCCACGCCGTTGGGACGCCCGAGCAGCTCGATCACCAGCACGATCTTCCAGGCCAGCGACAGGCCGGAGCGTGCCGCGGCGACCGCGTAGGGCTGCAGCTGCGGCACGAGCACGTGGGCGACCCAGGAGCGCCGGTCGAGCCGGTAGGTCCGCGCCATCTCCTCCAGGCCGGGGTCGAGGTCGCGCGCGCCCTCCCGCAGGATGACGGCGACGTTGGGCAGCTTGTTCAGCACCACGGCGAGGATCGCGGCCGTTTCGTTCAAGCCGACCCAAACGTAGGCCAGCACGGTGATCACCAGGGCCGGCGTGTTCAGCATCGCCAGGAGCGGCGTGTCGAGGAGGGTGTTCAGGCGCTTCGAGCGCCCGAGCGCCACGCCGAGCAGGACGCCGAGCACCATCGCGAGCACGAACGAGACGCCGACCCGCGCCAGCGTGATACCCACATTGGTCCACAGGTCGCCGCGCGCCGATTCCCGGGCGATGAACGTCGCCACCGCGAGCGGCGTCGGCAGCATCCGCGAGCCGGCGACCTGCGCCGCCGCCTGCCATGCGGCGAGCAGCACCAGCATGGAGGCGAGACGGGTGAGGACGGCCCGGCGGTTCGAGTCGCTGGCGCGGATCAACCGGTCGTCCCGTCGTAGTACAGGCCCGGCGGCAGGCCGGTGCCGGTGCCGACGAGGCGCTCGCCCCCGAGCCGCGACATCACCGAGAACAGCCGCTCGCCGTCGCTGCGCTCCTCGGCCACGGGCCGGCGCGGGATGCCGGCGAGGTATTCCCGCTTCAACGCCTCGAAGATCGCGTCGTCGTCGGCCGCCATCAGCGGGCGCACGATCGTCCAGGCGGAGGGGTCGCCGGCCAGCATGTCCTTGGCCGCGCGCACGGCGCGGACGAAGCCTGCCATCGCCTCGGGCTTGTCGGTGACGGTCTTCGCCTCGAACAGGTAACCGATCAGTGCGAACGCGCCCTTCGCACCGAGCGCCCGCATCATGTCGTCGGCGCCGATCAGCCGGCGGAAGCCCTTGGCTTCGAGGCGCGCGCAGTAGGTCCAGTAGGTCAGCGCCGCATCGAGCGAGCCTTGCTCGAGCTTCAGCGCGATCAGGGGCGGCGCGCCGTAGGCGATCTCGCTCTTGGCCTCGATGTCGAAGCCGGCGGCGTCCTGCGCCTGGGCCTTGAGCAGCAGCCAGTTCTTGTCGAGGGGGCCGCCGCCGACGCCGAGGCGCTTGCCTTCGAGGTCCTTGAGGGTCTTCACCGGGCTTGCCGCGGGCACCATCACGGCGCCCTCCGAGGTCGAGGCCGGCACGTATCGCATCGCGCGGCCCTCGTTGCCGAGGCGGGCCGCCCAGAGCAGGTCGCCGACGATCACGTCGACCTGGCCGCCCATGAAGGCGATGCGCGCCGCGTCGTTGCCGGCGAGCTTCACGAGGTCGAGGTTGAAGCCGTTGGCGGCGTCGAGCCCGCGCGCCTTGATCAGCGCGGCTTCCCACGCGACCGTGCCGAAGGGCAGGCTGCCGAGGCGTACGCTCGGCGCCGCCAGCGCCCGATGCGACAGCATCGGCAGGCCGGCGAGCGCGGCGGCGAGCAATCCGCGCCGTGACAGCATCGCGCCTTCTCCCTAGAGATCGTCTCGGCCGATCTTGGCCTTGTGCCGTTCTCGGCCGGAACCGTGAGGCACCGGCGCCCGCGGAACCATTGTGCAGAGGTCTTAGGGCGCGGGGGGCGGCCCGTCCACATCCGCCTTGCGCGGTCGCGGCCGCCGGGGCAGGCTCGGGCGGGGAAAACCGATCGGGAGAGACGACCATGGCCGAACCGCGCGAAGGCGCCCTCGACGACGCGACCATCGCCGCACGGATCGCCGCCGAGATACCGGCCTGGCGTTACGAGGACGGGTGGATTCGCCGCACCTACAAGACTGCCAGCTGGAAGAGCACGCTGATGGTGATCAACACCGTCGGCCACCTCGCCGAGGCGGCGTGGCACCACCCCGACCTCACCGCCTCCTACGCCTGGGTCGAGGTGCGGCTGATGAACCATGCCGCCAAGGGCATCACCGACAAGGACTTTGCGCTGGCCCGCAAGATCGAGGAGGTCGTCTCCTGGCAGCCGGGCCTCGAAGGCGCCGGCCTGGAGGGCACGCCGACGGACCCGCGCTTCGCCTACGTGAAGTACGACAAGTAGGGCGTTCCCTAACGACACCCTCACGGCGTCGTGCGGCCTGACCGCTCGATTCCTCACGGTCGCGGGCCGATCTTGGCGGTGCGGTCCCATCCCGGGACCGCGCCAGCCCCGCGTGAGACCATGCCGAACCTCTCGACCGCCGTCGTCCCGTCGCCCGCCCGCCCGGCCGCCGCAAGACCCGGTCTCAGCTTCACCATCGGGCAGGATGTGAGCGGCTGCTGGGTCGCGCTGGAGAGCCACGGCATCGCCGGCGGGCTGTTCCGGAACCGCGACGACGCGATCCATTATGCCGGGGTCGAGATTCGCAATGGCGCCGGCGAGATCCGCTTCGCCACCGGGCCGGTCGCCTTCACGGCCGGCCGCTGAGGAGCGGCGGTCACGGGGCGTTCTTCACCCGGCGGCACTCGGTCTTGAGGTAGGAGGTCTTGCCGATCTCGTCGCGCAAATCCGTGCGGGCGATGATCTCCTGCCAGCCGTTGGTGCAGCCGAGCTCGTTCGCGACGCGGACCTTGCGCACCTCCAAGGCCTTGTCGTCGGTGCAGGCTTCCTGCGCGATCGCGTTGGCGCAGACGAGGACGACGGCGAGGAAGGTGTTCACGGACGAGGTTCTCCCGCGGAAGGACGTGGCAGCCTTACGCGCGAACCGCGCACGAGGTTTCGCGCCGGGCGCGCCGTCCGCGGTCGTCGCTCAGGCCGGGCTTCGCGCCAGCGTGACGACGCGGTCGGCGGCGTAGGTCGCGCCCTCGACCGGGTTCGCCACCCAGCGGCAGCGGCCGATCGCCATGTCGTGCCCCGCATGGAAATGACCGGACACCCACAGGTCGGGTCGCGCCGCGTCGTCGAGGTCGTCGAGCACCGTCGTCGCGTAGAAGGCCGGCACCCACCACGGCACCCCCGGTGCGTCGCGGAAGGCGTCGGCCGCACGCGGGCTCGGCGGATGGTGCGTCACCGCCACCGTCGGCCCGTGGAAGGGCTGCGCCAGGGTCGCCAGCAACTCGGCCCGCTCCGCCGCGTGCGCCGCCATCGCGTCGGCGGGAAGCCAGACCGTGCCGTCCGCCTTGCGGATCGAGCCGCGATACTCCCGTGAGCCGGTGATCGGGTCGGTCATGCGGTCGGCCGCGTAGGCCATCGGGTCGGCCGGGCGGTCGGGGGCGTCCGGCCCGAGCCAGCGCCCCGCCAGCGACCAGTCGCTCCACAGGGTCGCGCCGACGAACCGGACCCCGTCGAGGAGGCAGGCGGCGCCGTGCCGAAGCAGGTGGATGCGGGCGCCGCCTTCGTTCAGGCGCGCGACCTCGGCCGCGAGCGCGGCGAGGAGCTCGGGCGCGGTGCGCCCGTCGCCGGTCGGCGCGTAATGCTCGTGGTTGCCCGGCACGAGGACGACCGGCCTGCCTCCGGCCAGCGCCAGCACGGCGGCGAGCCCGCGCTCGGGGTGTCCTTCGTACAGGTCGCCGGCGCAGACCATGACGTCGAACGGCCCGCTCGGCGGGGCGATCAGGTCGAGGCGGCGGCGCTCGAGGTGGAGGTCGGAGATCGGGAAGATTCTCACGGGGTCCGTCCTGCGTCGTGCGCGGCGCGGCGCTCGGCGGCGGCTGCGCGAAGGATGTCGCCGGCCGAATCCGCGTTGAGGATGGCGATGCCGGCCGCCGCGATCAGGTCGGGCCAGGGCGAGGGCTGGAACGCGGTGACGAGGCCGGCGGCGATGATCGCGAGGTTGGCGTAGGCGTCGTTCCGGGCGGACAGCCAGGCGGCACGCGTCAGGCTGCCTGCGCCGTCGCGGTGGCGCGACAGCATCAGGGCGCAGGTGAGGTTCACCGCGAGCGCCCCGAGCCCGGTCAGCGTCAGCGGAAGCGGCGCCGGCGCGCTCATGTCCGAGACCTTCTCGTAAGCCGCGTAGGCGGTGGCCAGCGCCGGCACCATCAGGATGCCGGCCATCGCCGTGCCGAGGCGCGCGCGGTTGGCCGCGCTCCAGCCGAGGCCTGCGAAGATCAGCAGGTTGATCGCCGCATCCTCCAGGAAGTCGAGGCTGTCGGCGATCAGCGCCACCGAGCCGATCGCCAGCGCCACCGCGATCTCGATGCCGAAATAGCCGAGGTTCAAGCCCGCAACGCGCAGGACGACGGTGCGGAGCGGGGGAAAGGCGGCGGATTCCACGCGGGCGACGGTGTCCGTTACGGGGCGGGCCGCCTCTTCGCCCACCCGGTGCCTGCTGTCGAGCCGCCCTTACGCGTTTCGTCCGGCTGGATTCGGAGGCCGTCCTGTGCGAGGCGGGTCGGCCATCGGACCGAATCCGTTCGGCCGGAACGAGGAGTCTCAGATGTTGCCCGAATTGCGCGTTCTCTACTTCGAGGACCTCGAAGTCGGGCTCTCGGAGACCCTCTCGAAGACGATCGCCTCCTCCGACGTGGTCGGGTTCGCCGAGATCACCGGCGACCGCAACCCGATCCACCTGTCCGAGCACTTCGCCGCGCGCACGCCGTTCGGCACCCGCATCGCCCACGGCCTCTACACCGCCGGGCTGATCTCGGCGGTGCTCGGCACCCGCCTCCCCGGCCCCGGCGCGGTCTACATCAGCCAGACCTTGAACTTCCGCGCGCCCGTGCGCATCGGCGACACCGTCGACGTCACCGTCGAGGTGGCCGAGCTGGTGCCCGAGCGGCGCCGCGCCCGCCTCAAGTGCACCTGCGCGGTGGCCGGCGAGGTCGTGCTCGACGGCGAGGCCCTGGTGAAGGTGCCGACCAAGGCCGAGGCCGACCCGCTGGCGGTCCGCATGGGCGGCCGCCCGCCGGCGTGAGCGGTTCCCGGTGCCCGGGGGCATGATGTCTCCTTGCGATCGTGACCTTCCGGCATGATCCAGATCTCCGACCCGTCCGATCCGCGCCTCGCCCCCTACGCGGCGATGCGCGAGCGCGACCTCGTCGGGCGAGCCGGGCGCTTCATCGTGGAGGGCGAGGTGACGCTTCGGCTGATGCTGTCGCCCCGCGCCCGCTTCCGCACCGAATCGATCCTGCTGCTGCCCGAGCGCGTCGCCGGGCTCGCGGCCGCGATCGAGGCTTGTCCCGATCGGCCGCCGGTCTACGTCACCGACCGCGCCGTGATGAGCGCGGTGGCGGGGTTCCCGATCCATCGCGGCGTGCTGGCCGTCGGAATCCGCGGCGACGACGCGGGCGCCGAGGTGCTCGTTCCGCAGGCGGCCGCCCCGGCTTTGGTCGTAGGCCTGGCCGGCTTGACCAACCACGACAACGTCGGCGGCCTGTTCCGCAACGCCGCCGCCTTCGGCGCCGACGCGGTGCTGCTCGACGCCGGCACCTGCGATCCGCTCTACCGCAAGGCGATCCGCGTCTCGGCCGGCGCCGCCCTCACCGTCCCCTTCGCCCGCCTCGATCCCGGCGTCGACTGGTTCGCGACGGCCGCCGCCCTCGGCCTGGAACCGCTCGCGTTGAGCCCGTCCGGCGCCGAGGATGTCGCCGACCTCGCGCCGCCGTCGCGTGCGCTGCTCATCCTCGGAACCGAAGGCCCCGGACTGCCGGCCTCGGTGCTGGCGCGGATGCGCGGGCTGCGCATCGCTATGGCCCCCGGCTTCGATTCGCTCAACGTCGCCACCGCAGGCGCGATCGCGCTGCATCGCCTCGCGTGCGGGCTCCGCACTGCGCGCGACAATGAGCACCCATTGCCTTGACCCCGCAGCGAGCTAGCTTGACCGCACGGTGGAGCGGGCGGCAGCCCGTCGTCCGCCGGGAAGTTCGGATCGGGGAGTCGGGCGCGTTGCTTCAATCACGTGAGGGCCTGCGGACGTTGTCCGGGCGCCGGGTCGTCGTCGTCGGTGCGGGGCCCGGCGGTCTCGCCACGGCCCTGTTGCTGGCGCGCGCCGGCCTTCAGGTCACGCTGATCGAGAAGGACGGGCAGGTCGGAGGCCGGACCAAGACGGTGTCGGCGCCCGGTGGCTACAAGTTCGACATCGGCCCGACCTTCTTCCTCTATCCCCAGATTCTCGCCGACATCTTCGATAGTTGCGGGGAGCGGCTTGAGGATCACGTCAAGCTCGAGCGGCTCGATCCTCAGTACCATCTCGTCTTCGAGGCGGGCGGCGAGATCCGCGCCACCGGCGACATGGACCGGCTGGAGGCCGAGGTCGCGCGCATCGCCCCGGAAGACGCCAAGAACGTCAAGCAGTTCTTCGCCGACAACCGCGTCAAGCTGAAGTTCTTCAAGCCGGTGCTGGAGCAGGCGTTCCACACCCTGCGCAGCATGGCGAGCCCCGGGATGCTGCGGGCGCTGCCCCACCTGCATCCCGGCCGCAGCGTCGACCGCGACCTGCAGCGCTACTTCAAGGACCCGCGGGTCCGCCTCGCCTTCGCGTTCCAGACCAAATACCTCGGCATGTCGCCGTTTAGGTGTCCGAGCCTGTTCACGATCCTCTCGTTCCTCGAATACGAGCACGGCGTCTACCACCCGGTCGGCGGGTGCGGTGCGATCTCGGAGGCGATGGCGGGCCTGTGCCGCCGCATGGGCGTCGATATCCGCCTCGGCACCTCGGTTGAGCGCGTCACCTTCGACGGCAAGCGCGCCGACGGCGTGATCGTGGACGGCGAGCGGATCGCGGCGGACGCCGTGGTGATCAACGGCGACTTCGCACGGGTGATCCAGGACCTCGTCCCGGAGGAGCACCGCCCGCGCTGGCGCGACCGGAAGATCGAGAAGGCGCGCCTGTCGTGCTCGACCTTCATGATGTACCTCGGCATCGAGGGGAAAGTGCCCGACAGCCTCGGGCACCACACCATCCTCCTGGCGGAGGATTACGCGCGCAACATCCGCGAGATCACCGACGGCATCCTGCCGATGCAACCCTCGGTCTACGTGCAGCATGCCGGCTACACCGACGGCGGCATGGCGCCCCCCGGCCACACCGCCCTCTACGTCCTCGTGCCGGTGCCGAACCTGAAGGCCGGGATCGACTGGCCCGCCACCCGCGCGACCTACCGCGCCCTGGTTCTGGAGCGCCTGAAGCTCCTCGGCCTCGACGACGTCGAGAGCCGCATTCGCTTCGAGCGCATCGTCGACCCGGTCGAATGGCAAGACAACTTCTCGGTGTACGAGGGGGCCACGTTCAACCTTGCGCACGACTTGATGCAGATGTTGTACTTCCGCCCGCACAACCGCTTCGGGCCGGGCTTGTACCTCGTCGGCGGCGGCACGCATCCGGGCTCGGGCCTGCCGGTGATCTATGAGGGCGCGCGCATCTCCGCGCGCCTGCTGATCGAGGAACTGGCCGGCGCCCGCGTCGCCGAGACCTCCGGCGTGCCCGAGACCGCCGCGCTGGCCACCGGCGGCGAGACCTCGTGAGGTTGAGCGGGCGCCGCACCCTCCGCACGTCGCTCTCGATTCCCCCATCCGCCTGGGTGCTCGCCCGGATGGCGACGGTCCTCGTCGCGGCCCTCGCCGCCTTGCCGGCGACCGCGGCCACCGTGGAGGTCTTGGTGGAGGGGGCCGACCCGGGCGCCTCGGTCTCCGTCGCCCTGTGCCAGGGCGGGCTGTCGGAGGAGGCGTGCAGCGCCGGGCAGGAGACGACCGCGCGCGGCGGCGCGGTCACCGTGGTGTTCCGCGACGTGACGGCCGGCCGCTACGCGGTCGCCGCGTTCGAGGACGTGAACGGCAACCGCCGGCTCGACCGGACCGGCCTCGGCCTGCCCATGGAACCCTACGGCTTCTCCGGCGGCGCCGGGCTCAAGGCCCGCCCGACCTTCGCCGAGGCCGCCTTCGACCTGCGCGAGCCCGGGTCCGCCCTGCGGGTCCGCCTCGCCCGCGCCCTGCCCCGACGCTGAGGCGCGCCGTGACGGAGCCTCTCGTCCGCGTCGCGGGCGCCGCCCTCGCCTATCGCGACCGCCGCGTGCTCGACGCCGTCGATCTCGTCCTCGACGCGGGCGAGATCCTGGCGCTGCTCGGGCCGAACGGCGCCGGCAAGACCTCGCTGATGCGCCTGATCGCCGGGCGCCTCGCGCCGCAGGCCGGGACGGTCCGGGTCGGCGGGCACGATCCGTTCCGGGTCCGCTCCGCGCGGCGCGGAATCGGCTGGGTGCCGCAGGAGATCGCGCTCTATCCCCGCCTCACCGTCGCCGAGAACCTCGGCGTGTTCGCCCAGCTCGCCGGCCTCGGCCGGCGCGAGCGGACGGGGGCCGTGGCCGAGGCCATGGCGCTCACCGACGTCGCCGAGGCGGCGGGACGCCCGGTCGGGCTGCTGTCCGGCGGCTACCAGCGCCGGGTGAACATCGCCGCGAGCCTGATGTGCAAGCCGGGCCTGGTGCTCCTCGACGAGCCGACGCAAGGGGTGGACCTGACGGCGCGGGCCGCGATCCACGCCGTGCTCGGCCGCCTGCGCCAGGAGGGCACCGCGATCCTGATCGCCACCCACGACTTCGCCGAGGCCGAGCGCCTGGCCGACCGCGCCGCCTTCATGGCCGCCGGCCGCATCGTTCGCGAAGGCACGCTCGCCGACATGCTGGCCGAGCTTCGCCAAGGCGTCCCCGAGCGCGAGGTCGCCCTGACCCTCCCCGCCGGGCCGGCGGCCGACCAGGCCCTGCGGCATGCCGGGTTCGCGCCCTCGCACAGCCCGCTGGTCTGGCGCGCCGCCCCCGGCGTCGGCCGTGTCCTCGACGGCGCGGACCTGCTCGACGCGCTGCGCGCGCAGGCGGTGCCGGCCTGCGAGGTCCGCGTGCGGGCGCCCGGCCTCGAGGCGCTCTATCTCGACGCGCTGGCCGGCGACCCCGCGGCCCTGCGCGCGGCCGGGGCCGCCCGATGATCGGCGCCGCCTTCCGCGTGATGTGGATCAGCCTGATCCGCGACCGCGCCGCACTGACGATGGCCTTCGTGCTGCCGACCGTGATCTTCGTGATCTTCGCCGCGATCTTCTCGGGCGCGATCGGCGACCGCATCCGCATCCATCTCGGGCTGGCCGACCTCGCCGGCACCGCCACCACCGAGCGCCTGATGAAGGCGCTGGAGGCCGACCCGTCGCTCCGCGTCACCCGACTGCCCGAGCGGGACTTGCCGGGCGTCGTCGCGGCGGTGCGCCGCGGCCAGGTCGACGTGGCGCTGGCGATCCGCGGCGACCTGTCCGCGCCGGCCGCCGGAGCGGCGGCGGAGCAGCCGGTGGTGCTGGTCGAGAGCCCGGCCAAGGCGCTCGCGACCCCGATCGCGCTGGGCCAGCTCCAGCGCGTGCTGAACGAGGCGCTGCCCGACGTGGTCTTGTCGCGGGTCGTCGCCGACGTCGAGCGCAGCGGCAAGATCGGCGCCGACGAGCGCGCCTTCCTCGACCAGGCCTTCGCCGAGCAGCGCGCCAAGAAGGAGCCGTTCAGCTTCGCCTCCCTGGTGGAGCGGCGCAGCACCGCGGCCGGCGCCGCCAACGAGCGGGTGCGCTACTATGCCGGCGCGATCACCGCGGTGTTCCTGCTGTTCGCCGCGATGCAGGGGGCGATGTCGCTCACCGAGGAGCGCGCCACCGGCCTCGCCGACCGGCTGATGGCCGGACCCGGCGGGCTCGCGGTGATCGTGCTGGGCAAGTTCGCCTTCCTCACCCTCCAGGGCGTCGCCCAGGCCGGGCTGATCTTCGCGGCCGCGGCCCTGTTCTACGGCGTCGAGATCGGCCCGCACTGGCCGGCCTTCCTCGTCACCTGCGTCCTGGTCTCGGCGATGGCGGCCGGGCTGGCGCTCGCCGCCTGCGCCGCCGCCGCGACCCGCCAGCAGGCCCACCTCGCCTCGACCTTCGGCGTGCTGCTGCTCTCGGCGGTGGGCGGCAGCATGGTGCCGCGCTTCCTGATGCCGCCCTGGCTACAGCAGGCGGGCTGGTTCACCCCGAACGCCTGGGCGATCGAGGCCTACCAGGGTGCGTTGGGCGACGGCGCCGGCGCGGCGCTGGCGGCCTGGGGCGTGCTGTTCGCGATCGGCTTCGCGGGGCTTGGCGCCGCGCTCCTTCTCGTTTCGCGGCGGACGGCATGACGGACCGTCCGGCGCGACCCGGTGGCGCGTTGACCGCCGGTCCGTTCTGCCTAGCTTCCATCAAGCGGACGCCGTCGTCGCGGGCGTGCCGGGAGTATCGATCGTCATGAGCCAGGATTCCACGGTCGCCGTCGTCGGCAGCGGGCTCGGCGGCCTCGCAGCCGCCTGCGTGAGCGCGGCGCGCGGACACCGGGTCACGGTCTACGACAAGAACGAATGGCTCGGCGGCAAGGCGGCGGTGCTGCACGAGGGCGGCTTCCGGTTCGACATGGGGCCGACGATCCTCACCGTGCCCCGCGTGCTGGAGCGCATCTTCGCCGAGGCCGGCCGCAACCTGCACGACTATCTCGACCTGCGCCGCCTCGACCCGCAATGGCGCTGCTTCTTCGACGACGGCACCCGCATCGACCTGATGCAGGACGTCGCCCGCATGGCCGCCGACATGGATCGCTTCGCCCCCGGCAGCGGTGCGGGCGAGGGCTACCGGAAGTTCCTCGACGTCTCCGAGAACCTGCACGGCATCTCGGAGAAGTTCTTCTTCTGGAAGCCGGTCGAGGACCTGTTCGACACCATCAACATCCGCGCCAACCTCAACCCCGGCACGCTGCGCGACGTGCTCGCGCTGCGCATGCATGCCTCGGTGGCGAGCACGATCCGCGGCAAGGTCAAGGACGCCCGCTTGGCTCAGATGCTCGACCACTTCGTGCAGTATGTCGGCTCCTCGCCCTACGGCGCGCCGGCGGTCCTCTGCGCCATCGCCCACATGCAGACGGCGGAAGGGGTCTGGTACCCGATGGGCGGCACCCGCGCCGTCGCCGAGGCGCTGGCCAAGCTCGCCACCGAACTCGGCGCGACGCTGAAGCCGGGCGAGGAGGTCCTGGGCCTCGACGTGTCGGCCGGCGCCGTGAAGGGCGTGCGGACCAAGTCCGGTTCCACCGCCTACGATGCGGTGATCTCCAACATGGATTCGGTGCGGACCTACACGGAGCTGGTCGGCGGCGACGCCGGCAAGGCTTACGCCAAGAAGAACCCCGAGCCGGCCTGCTCCGGCGTCGTGCTGTATCTCGGTCTGAACAAGCGCTACGAGCACCTGAACCACCACGACTTCGTCTTCTCCAAGGACCCGGAGGAGGAGTTCGACTGGATCTACCGCAAGGGCGAGCCGGCCCCGGACCCGACCGCCTACCTGGCGGCGCCCTCCTCCACCGACCCGTCGGTGGCACCCGACGGCGGCGAGGCGCTCTACGTGCTGGTGCACACGCCGTACCTGCGCCCCCACCACGACTGGAAGACGATGTTCCCGGCCTACCGGCAGGTGATCCTGGACAAGCTCAAGCGCACCGCCGGCATGCCCGACCTCGAGGAGCGCATTGTCGTCGAGCGCCATCTCACGCCGCAGGACATCCACGAGCGCTACCACGTGCTCAACGGCGCGATCTACGGGCTGGCCTCCCACGGCAAAGTCATGGGCGCGTTCAAGCCCGGCAACCGCTCGCGGCAGGTGCGCAACCTCTACCTCGCCGGCGGCGCAGCCCACCCCGGCCCTGGCATGCCGATGGTGATGATGTCGGGCTGGATCGCCGCCGACGCGCACGATTCCGACGCCCGCGGGCAGCTCAGCGAATCCGCGTGACCGGCGGGACGGCACTCGGCGCACCGGTCGGGGCCTGAGCGCATGGCCGACGCGCCCGATCGCAGCCGCCGGTTCCGGGCGCCGCCGCCGGCCTCGCCGGTGGTGTGGCGGTTCATGGTCGCCTACTTCGACCGCTTCCTCCGGCGGCGGATGAACGCCCTGCGCCTCGCGCGCTGGGGCCTGCCGCCGGACCTCGGCCCGGGGCCGGTGGTGGTCTACTGCAACCACCCGGCCTGGTGGGACGCGGCGGTGATCATCCTGCTCGCCGGGCGGCTCTTCCCCGAGCGGTCGAGCTATGCGCCCTTCGACGCGCGGATGCTGGAACGCTACGGCGTCTTCCGCCGCATGGGCGCCTTCGGCGTCGACCTCGACACGCCCCGGGGCGCGGCGCAGTTCATGGCCGCCTCGCGAGAGATCCTCGCCCGGCCGGCGAGCGTCCTCTGGATCACCGCCCAGGGGCGCTTCGCCGACGTGCGCTTGCGGCCCCTCGACCTGCGCGCCGGCGTCGCGAGGCTGGCCGAGATCGCGCCGGACGCGCAGTTCGTGCCACTGGCCCTCGAATACGCGTTCTGGGACGAGAGCGGCGCGGAGGCCTGCGCGGCCTTCGGCGCGCCGGTCTCGGGCCGTGTCCTGGCCGCCCTGCCGCGGGTCGAGCGCCTGGCACGGCTGGAAGCCGACCTGACCGCAATCCTCGACCGCCTGAGCGCCGACGTGGTCGCCCGCGACCCGGCGCGGTTCCGCGACCTCGTCTCGGGACGCCAGGGCGTCGGCGGCCTGTACGACGGCTGGCGCCGGCTGGCGGCGACCCTGCGCGGGCGACGCTTCGAGCCCGGTCACCGGGCGGCGGTCGGCAACCCCGAGTCGCAGCTTCGGTCGCAAATCCAACCGCATATGCAGCCTCAATCGCATTTGCCGTTGCACACGCAATCGCAGTTGCACACTCAATCGCAGTTGAACGCGCAATCGCAGTTGCAGTCTCACTTGCAGTCTCACTTGCAGTCGCAGTCGCAATCTCAGCCCCCCCCCGAGGACGCGCGTCGCTGATGGCCGACCCTCTGCTCCTCGTCCTCGCGATCCTGGCGCTGGCGGCCGCCCTCCTCCCGGCGGTGCTTGCGGCGATGAACCTGACGCTGCTGCGCACGCCCGAGCCCGAGGCCGGCGAGGCGGGCCTCGTCTCGATCCTGATCCCGGCGCGCAACGAGGCCGGCCACATCGCCGAGACCGTGCGCGCGGCGCTCGCCAGCGTCGGCGTCGCGATCGAGGTGCTGGTCGGCGACGACCACTCGACCGACGCCACCGCCGCGATCGTCTCCGGCCTCGCATTGGCCGAACCGCGCCTGCGCCTCGTGCCGGTGCCGCCCCTGCCCGAGGGCTGGACCGGCAAGAACCACGCCTGCGCGCACCTGGCCGGCGAGGCGCGCGGCGCGCACCTGCTGTTCGTCGACGCCGACGTGCGGCTGAAGCCGATCGCGGCGGCCGGGCTCGTCGCCCACGCCCGCCGCAGCGGATCGGGGCTCGTCAGCGCCGTGCCGCGGCAGGTGATGGGGACGCTGGGCGAGAAACTCACCGTGCCGATGATCAACTTCCTGCTCGTCGGCTACCTTCCGGTGGCGATGATGCGCGCCTCGATGCGTCCGGCTTTGGGCGCGGCCTGCGGGCAGATGCTGCTGATCGGGCGCGACGCCTACGCGGCCGTCGGCGGCCACGGCGCCATCCGCCGCTTCCTGCACGACGGGGTGAAGCTGCCCCGCCTGCTGCGCGCCGCCGGCCACCGCACCGACCTCGTCGCGGGCCATGCGCTCGCCGACTGCCGGATGTACACCGGCTTCTCGCAGTGCTGGGCCGGCTTCTCGAAGAACGCCCACGAGGGCATGGCGACGCCGGTGGCGCTGCCGGTCTGGACCGCGCTGCTGGGCCTCGGCCACGTGATGCCGGCCCTGCTCGTGCTCGCCGGGTTGCTGGTGGGCCTCTCCGGCGCGACCTGGTTCCTGGCGCTCGCCGCGCTCGCCGTCTCGCTCGCGACCCGTGCCGCCATCACCCTGGTGACGGACGAGCCGGCCGCCACCATCCCGCTCCACCCGGCGGCGGTGGTCGTCGCGCTGGCGATCCAGTGGAACGTGCTGCTGCGCCGCAAGCGCGCCGGCGCGGCCGTCTGGAAGGGCCGCAGCTATCCGACCGGCGGAGCCTGAGTCTCGGCGATGATCCAAGCCGTCGTGTCCGGGTCGGCGCCCGCGACGGGCAGATGCAGGATGATCGGCGTCTCGTAAGGGTGGCGCGCCTTCAGCGCCGCCGCCAAGGTCTCCGAGAGGCCGGCGCGCGTCTTCATGAACGCGACGACCTCGTCGGCGTGCGCGGCCGCGCCCTTCCAGGCGTAGACCGAGCGCATCCCGGGCCGCACGTTGACGCAAGCCGCGAGCCTGTCGCGCACCAGCGTCTCCCCGACCGCGAGCGCCGTCTCGGCATCGGGGAGGTGGTATAGACGAGGAGCGGACGCTCCATGCTATGGCTCTCCCGACGGCGAAGGCGGCACGCGCTCGATCGAGCCCGGCGCCGGCCCCGCGTCAACTGAGGTGGTCCCGGGTCCCGCATGCCGCGCTTCCACAAGGTCGCCTTCGTCGCGAGCCCGACGCCCGACGCCCGCGAGGCGGCCGCCGCCCTGATGCGGCGCTACGACCACGTCGCGCCGGAAGAAGCGGACGTGGTGGTGGCGCTCGGCGGCGACGGCCTGATGCTGCAGGTGCTCCACCGCTTCATGGACGCGAAGAAGCCGATCTACGGCATGAACCGCGGCACCGTCGGCTTCCTGATGAACGAGTTCCGCGAGGACACGCTGCTGGAGCGCCTGGAGGCGGCCCATCGCAGCGTCGTCCACCCGCTGCTGATGGAGGCGCACGACACCGAGGGGCGCAGCCACCGCGCCCGCTCGATCAACGAGGTCTACCTGCTGCGGCAGACCCACCAGACCGCCAAGCTCAAGATCTCCGTCGACGGGCAGGTGCGGCTGCCCGAGCTGATCGCCGACGGGGTGCTGGCCGCGACGGCGGCGGGCTCCACCGCCTACAACCTGTCGGTGGGCGGCCCGATCCTGCCGCTGAACGCCAAGCTCCTGGCGTTGACCCCGATCTCGGCGTTCCGGCCCCGGCGCTGGCGCGGCGCCCTGCTGCCGGACCACGCCCACATCCGCATCGAGGTGCTCGACGCCGAGCACCGGCCCGTCGCGGCGGTGGCCGACCACACCGAGTTCCGCCGGGTGTCGATGGTGGACACCTGGCTCGACCGCGAGACCCATCTCGTGCTCCTGCACGACCCCGGCCACAGCCTCGACGAGCGCATCCTGCGCGAGCAGTTCGGCTGATCCTGCTCACTCTCTTTGCGGTGCTGCATTACCTTCCGCCGAACCGGCCACCGCTTCGACGGGAAATGCTCTCGGTTCAAAACGCAGTCAGCTTGGCCGTGTCATTGTCTGCCGGCGACCCATTGCAGAAACTGGGAGCGTCCGCTTGCGGGGCACTTGGTGAAGCAGAAACCTATGGCCAGCATGGGAGGGAAGCGGACCTTCCCAGGACTCATTGTCGACGTCCATCGGGCTATTTAGGGATCGACCCATGGACGTCAGGATCAGCGCGCCATCAGGGCCGATCGCTGCTCTTTGGCTTGGCCGCGACCCGGCCATCCTGCTAAACGATGGACGTATTCTACTGCTGCAAATGACGAGAGTATGACAAGTTCTGGTATCCCGCGGTCGAAGAACCCCCAGCAAAGGCATTTGAGCAGGGCTTCGGCCGACAGCTTCGGCTTCTATCATGATATGATCCAGTCGAGCGGCGCGGCGACGTACCTCCTGGGAGATGCATTCGAGGCAACCATCGCCGCGCAACATTTCGGCCGCTTGACGGTGTACGATCGGCAACTCATCGGCGCCGATCATGGGCGGGACCTCGTGCACATTCGGCGCGACGGTTTCGAGCACTACTATCTCCAAGTCTTACGCTCCGGCCGGGTCGTGAGCGGTCGTCCTGGGGACGAGCGTCGTCTTGTCCCGGGTGACGCCGTTCTCTTCGATGCGACCCAACCGATGCGGTCGATCGTGGACGACGGCGATCTCGTCACAGTCATCTTGGCCCGCGATCAAGTCGAAGCTGTCTCGCCGGACGTGCGCCATCTGCATGGAAGCACCCTTCCCGGGAGTGAGCCAGGCTCACTTGGCAAAGCCGTGCTTTCTTTCCTGCGCTGTGCATCGAGTTTCCCAGAGACCTCAGCCGCCGGGATCGGTCACGTCATCACCAATATGCTCGGTCAGGTCCAGGGAAGGTCCGATGCGGCTTACAGTGACGCCGTCGGCGAAAGCAATTTGGAGTCATCGCGGCGCTTGAGGGCGGAAATCTTCATCGACAACAACCTTGCGGCAGATTTGAGCTCCGATGCTATCGCCCGTAGCATCGGTGTTTCTCGATCTTCTTTGTATCGAGCGATGCAAGCCGTCGGCGGCGTCGAAACGGTCGTCAAGCGTCGACGTGCCGCTCGTCTGCGGCTGCTGATATCCCGACAGGACACAGAAACGTCGATCGGTTTTTTCGCGGAACAGATCGGTTTCTCGAGTATCAGCCACGGTTCACGTGCATTCAAGGAAATCTATGGACAATCACCGGATCAGTTTCGGGCTGCCCTTCGATCTGACGCAATTTCGGCAGATCAAGCTTTGAACCCCGGGCGAATGCGGAATTGGTACGGCACTATAAACGACTGAATGGTTGCATTTGGTTCAGATCTGCATCGCGCTTGATGTCATCGACGGCGGACTGAAGCAGTTGTCGCGACGTGCCTCCTTCCAACCGACTGGCTTCTGCTCGGTTGGAAAGCGTGGTGCCCGGTCCGAACGGCCGGCATGGGGCGGAAAGGGAACGTCCGCTTCAGGGCGAAAGGCCTATTTCCGCTCACCGCCCTCAGCAGACCATCCCACGGCCAAGCTGAGCGGATTCCCACCCTAAGCCGCCAGATCCCGCCGGACCGCATCGTCGGCGAGCGCCTGGAGCGTCTCCTCGAACACGGCTCGGATTTGCGCGATCTGCCGCGTGCCGGGGATCGCTCGCTCCCCACGTGCCCGCCCCTCGACGGCGGCGAGCAGTCCGACCAGCCGGATCGCTCCGACGTTGGCACTCATCGACTTCAACCCGTGGGCGGCGCTGGCGACGACGGCCGCGTCGCCGTTCGGGATCGCGGCTTCCAAGGCGGCGAGCGCCACCGGTGCCTGCGCCGTGTAGAGGCCGAGCACCCGGGCCAGGAAGGCGCCGTCGCCCATTTCGGCGAGGCCTTCGAGGGTTTCGCGGTCCAAGAGCGCCGGTGCGTCGGGAAGCGCTGGTGCGTCGTCGCGCGTCGGCAGGCCGGCCGTCGGCGTCGCCGCGTCGTCGTCGAACGCTTTGGGCGCCGTCCCCGTGTCCATGCCGGGTGCGTCCGCGGCGACGAAGCGGCCGAGCACCTGCGCGAGCTGGGCCAGGGTGAAGGGTTTGGCCAGCGTCCCGTCCATGTCCGCGTCCTGCCACGCCGTGGCGCCGTCGCCGATCACGTGCGCGGTCATCGCGACGACCGGCAGGCGGGCGGCGCCGGCCTCGGCTTCGCGGCGGCGGATGGCGCGCGTCGCCTCGAACCCGTCGAGGACCGGCATGCTGCCGTCCATCAGGATCAGGTCGAACCGGGCGGCGGCGCTCGCGGCCACCGCCTGCGCCCCGTCCCCGACGGTGATCACGTCGGTCACGCCGCAGCGTGCCAGGGCCTCGACCGCGACCTCCAGGTTCACGGCGCTGTCGTCGGCCACGAGCACGCGGGCGTGGGGGAAGCGCGGCAGGGCGTCTGCGGCCGTCGCGGAACGCTGCGTGTTCGCGGCGAACGGGCGGTCGGCGGCAAGCGCCGCCAGCACCGGCCGCCACTCCGCCTGGACCACGGGCCAGCGCAAGACCTCGTCGGCGAGCCCGGCGCGGAGCGCCTGCTGGCCCGCCGGATCGCCCATCGGCGCCACGGCGACCACCCGCAGGGCCGCGTCCGGGCGGCGCCCGCGGGCGAGGAGTTCGGCGGCATCGAGGATCCAGGGTGCGCGATCCGCCGCGGTGTCGGCGAGGGGTGCGAGGTCCGCCTCGACGAGGCCCGCCGCCAGCGCGACGCGCGTCGCACCGCCGAGGCCGGCCAGGACGACGCCCGCCGGCGCATGGCCGGCCCGGCGGATCGCCTCGGCCGGCTCCGGTGCCGCGATCGGAATCCGCGCCCAGAAGGTCGAGCCCACGCCGACGCGGCTCTCCAGGCCGACGGTCCCGCCCATCGCCGCGATCAGGCGCTCGGCGATCGAGAGGCCGAGGCCGGTGCCGCCGAAGCGGCGGGTGGTGGATTGGTCGGCCTGGGTGAAGGCGGTGAAGACGCCGGCGATCTTGTCCTGCGGGATGCCGATGCCGGTATCCGTGACGGCGATCTCCAGCATCCGGCCGTCGTCGCGCGTGCCCATCCGGACGAGGACGTGGCCGGCTTCCGTGAACTTCAGCGCGTTCGAGACGAAGTTGCTCACCACCTGGCCGAGGCGGACCGGGTCGCCGACCATCGCCGCCGGCACGTCCGCGCCGACCTCCGCGGCCAGGTCGAGGCCGCCGTTGCGGGCGCGCTCGCCGAACAGGGTGACGACGGTGTCGGCGATCTCGCGCGGGCTGATCGTGGTGCGCTCGAGCTCGAGCTTGCCGGCCTCGACCTTCGCGAAGTCGAGGATGTCGTTGATGATCGCGAGCAGCGACTGGCCGGAGCGCGCGATCACCTCGGCGTAGCGGCGCTGGCGCGGCGGCAGGTCGGTGGCGGCCAGGAGTTCCGCCATCACCAGCATGCCGTTCATCGGCGTGCGGATCTCGTGGCTCATGGTGGCGAGGAAGGTCGACTTCGCGGCGTTGGCGGCGTCGGCCTGCTCGCGGGCCTCGCTGAGGTCGTGGGTCCGGACGCGGACCTCCTCTTCCAGGCCGGTGCTGTAGGCGGCGAGCTGCCGGTCGCGGACATTCACCGCGCCAAGCAGGTCGTTGAAGGTCTGCGCCAGCGCGCCGACCTCGTCGTCGGTGGTGACGTCGGCGCGCCGGCTGTAGTCGTGGCGCGAGCGCACGGCGTCCATGGTGCCCGCAAGCGCGGTGAGCGGGCGCGTCACCGCGCGCTGCAGCCGGAGTGAGACCGCCAGGCCGACGAACACCGCGACGAGGCCGGCGAGCAGCGCGTTCAGGGCGACGTCGCCGAGGCGCTCGGCGAGGTCGCCGGTCTCGGCCACGACCACGACCCGGCCGATCGCGCGCTGGTTCTCCAGGACCGGCTCGCCGACCTTCAACGTCCGCGTCAGCATCAGGGCGAGGAGCGAGGGCCGCTCGGTGGCGTCGAGGTCGAGGTCGTCGGCGAGCCGCAGCCCGATGCCCTGCTCGCCCAGGATGCTGCCGTCGGCGCGCAGCAAGGCGGCGTAGACGAGCGAGGGGTTGCGCGCGATCGCGCGAAGGGTGGTGTCGGCGGCGTCCGCGTCGTCGCCGGCGATGGCGCCGGCGCCGCTATGGGCCAGCACGCGCGCCACCGTGCGCAGCGCCTCGCCCTTGTCGGCGGCGTAGCGGTCGACCTCGCGCCAGACCGAGAGCGTCGTGGCGACCAGCAGCGCCACCGCGACCGCGCCGATCACCGCCCAGGCGACCCGGCCCGCGAGGGACCGCCTTGGATCGAGTGCCTTCCAACGCATCGCGCCCCGTACCCTTCCGACCGTGTCGTCCGCCGCCCTCACCGGACGCCGCCGATCTTGCCGCCGATCACGCCGCCAAAAGCTGGCATTGCCGTTCGACCTCGCCCCAGCCGGCCAGGAACGCCGCGACGCAGGCCGGGTCGAAATGAGAGCCCGCGTTCTCGGACAGGAGCGCCCGCGCCTTCTCCAGCGGCCACGCCGCCTTGTACGGGCGCTCCGAGACCAGCGCGTCGAACACGTCGGCCACGGCGACGATGCGGCCCGAGAGCGGGATAGCCGCGCCTGAAAGGCCCGCCGGGTAGCCGGTCCCGTCCCAGCGCTCGTGGTGGCTCGCCGCGATCTCGGCGGCGAGCCGCACCACGTTCGAGGTGCTGCCCTCGAGGATGCGGCGGCCGCGCTCGGCGTGCTTCTCCATCTCGCCGCGCTCCTCCACCGAGAGCGCGCCGCGCTTGAGTAGGATCGCGTCGGGTACGCCGATCTTGCCGACGTCGTGCATGGTCGAGGCGAGGCTCAGGAGGCGGCAATGTTCGTCGTCGAACCCGAGGTTTCGCGCGATGATGCCGACATAGGTCGAGACCCGCGCGATGTGGTTGCCGGTGTCGGTGTCGCGGTGCTCGGCCGCGCGCATCAGGAGGTCGATGATCTCGCGCTCCCGGGCCTCGATCACCGACACCGCGGCGGCGACCTCGCGGGCGAGCCACGCCGCGCGGTCCTGCTCCTGGCGGTGGGCGTGGCTGATCTTCATCAGGTTGGTGACGCGCGCCCGGATCTCGGCCGGGTCGAACGGCTTGCCGAGGAAGTCGGTGGCGCCCGCATCGAGCGCCTGCCGGCGGATCGCGCGCTGGTCCATGCTCGTCACCATGACGACCGGCACGTGCGCGAAGCCTTCGACCTCCCGCGCGGCCGCGATGAACTCGATCCCGGTCATCCCCGGCATGTCGTAGTCGGTGATGGCGATGCCGATCTGCGCGACGTTGGCGCGCAGGAACGCGAGCGCCGCGACCGGGCAGGTGAACTCCACCGGCTCGCAATCGGGCACGGGCTTGAGCGCCTGCACGACGAGCAGGTTGTTCAGTTCCGCGTCGTCGAGGATCAAGGCGAGCATGGCGCTCCCTCCCGTTTGCGATGAAGGCGACGGGCCGTCATTGCGTCAGCAGCAGCCGGCCGGAGATCGGCCCGACGCCTTTCGGCACCGGCACGCTCGTTCCGGCGTAGTTCGCGTTGAGGACGAGGTTCGGGCCCTCGTAGAGATTGATCTGCTGGGCCACGATCACGGTGTAGGCCGACTGGTCGGCCACCGGCTTCGACGAATCGATGACGAGGCGCCCGGCCGGCAGGTAGATCGTGCCGAGCATGGTGCGGGCGTTGTCGCTGATGATGCGGTAGGTCCGCACCGGCTTCGTGATCGCGAGCGGCGGCGGCGTCGGGCTGATGAGGTCGCCGAGCAGCGTGTCGACGAGGGCCGTCGGGTCGATGGGAAGCAGGACGCCCCGGTCCTCGGACATCAGCAGGCCGGCCATGACGCCGGTGACCGGCGCCTTGAGGCTGATGGTGGTCTTCTTGTCGAAGACCAGGCCGCCGTTGTTGCCGGTGAAGTAGAACGCCACGTCCTCGCCGATCAGCGTCGCCTTCTTGTCGACGATGAGCGGGCCGTCCTTCATCACGTAGACGCCCGGCTTCAGCGTGACGACGGCGTCGTCGGTGATGTGCAGGCCGGCGCAGTAGGTGCCGGGCTCAAGCATCATATTCTGCTTGATCGTCTTCATGGCGAGGACGTTGAGCAGGTTCAGCGGAAACGGCAGCGTCATGCAGGGCTCGATCGGCGGCGCGGCGCGGTCCTTCAGCGGGTCCTCGATCACCGGGCATCCGGTCTGCGGCGTCGGGCTGAAGTTCGCGCGTACCCCGAGATAGCCGCCGGCCGAGCAGATCGTCTGCGCCTTGGCCATCGCGTTCGCTTGGCCCACCATTCCCGTTCCCGAGGCGGAATTCGAGTAGAGGGCGCAATCGGTGGCGGTGACCTGCGCGCTCTTCTGCAGGTTGAACGCGCCGGCCGCGTAGGAGTCGAGCGCCAGCATGCATAGGCGCATCCGGCCGACGACGCTCGCCTGCGCCTTCACCGCGAGCTTGGCGGCGGGCAGGCCGACGAAGCTGCCGAAGGACAGCTTGTAGGTCTCGGAGGCGGCCACCGTGACGTTGGTCTTGTCGGGCGCGACGGTGACCGCGACGGTCAAAGGCCGGTCGGACGGCGACTTCGCCTCGGACCGGACCGTCTGCTCGGTGATGCCGGTCACCGCGGCGGTGTTCGACAGGGCGAGCTTGAGGGCGTTGCCGCCGGCCAGCGCCCCGGCGTCGGCGGCTGCCTGCAGCTGGGATCGCCGGGCGGCCAGGCGCGCATAGTCGACGCCGCCGCCGACGAGGCCGAGCAGCACCGTCGCGACCAGGCCGAAGATGAGGGCGACGGCGCCGCTTCGGTCGGCTCCGAACGACCGGATGCGGGATGCCACGAACCCGAACCCGTGGCTCGACGCTTGCCCCGCTCGACGCCCGCTTTCCATCCCGACCGCCTCCTCGGCCCATCATGAACCTCGGGTCTACAGAGACCGGATTAATGAATGGCCCTGATCGTCCGGCCGAATGCCGCACAGGACGCGCCGAACCGCGAAGGATGCTGCGATCAGGAAACAACGAGCGGTTGTTTCGAAAGGCGTAGACCAGCATCGCGTTGCCGTACGCGGTGACGGGCTTATAAAATTACACGCTCAGGTAGAGTTTTTGCGCGAGATGTTGGCGCGATCCGGCGCAGGACGCTCTAGGGCGGCATGGTATCTAAAACCCAGAGTTGTACAACCGGCGTTACTCGGATGCGCACCGGGCGGATGTCGATTCTTCCGGTCGATCACAGAAATTTTAAAGCACTCGGCCTCTAGACTGCCGTCCACCCAGGGTTGGGCCGTGCCGACGATCGGCGGTCCGTGCCCCTTCAGGCTATCGATGCGCCGGACGATCCAGATACGCCGCGAGCTGCCGGACGACCGAAACGGACTCCCCGGCGCGATCGTCGCCTGGGCGACGGGTCTGCCGGCGCGCCTTCGTTCGGCATCCGGCAAGGGCGGACGCCACCCGCGGTTGCTGGCCGACCGGCGCGGAGTCGCCGGCGTCGAGTTCGCGATGCTGGCGCTGCCGTTCTTCGCCCTCCTCGGCGTCGTCGCCGAATCCGGCGTGGTCGTGCTCGCGCAGCAGACCCTCGACGTCTCGGTCGACCGGGCGTCGCGCCTGCTTCGCACCGGCGAGTTCCAGGACCGCGCCGACGGGTCCGATCCGAGCCAGCGCCTGCGCCAGCTGATGTGCGGCAATTCCAGCCTGTTCTTCGCCTGCCGCGAGGTCCGCCTCGACGTGACGCGCGCCGCGAGCTTCAAGGGCTCGCAGGTGGCGGAGCCCTACGACACGCAGACCAAGACCGTGGCCCAGAGCTTCGGGACCCAGTTCCAGTGCCCGGCCGGGGACGACGTGATCGCGATCCGCGCGGCCGTCCCGATCCTGCGGCTGTTCTCGTTCCTCGACTTCACCGGCCGCCGCCTCTCCGACAACCGCCAGCTCCTGGTCTCGACCGTGATCTTCCGGGCGGAGGCCTACGACGCCAAGCCGTGCCAATGACGGTCTGCCGGGGCGGTCTGCGTCGGTTCCTGCGCGCGCGCGGCGGCGTCAGCGGCGTCGAGTTCGCCCTCGTCGCCCCGATCCTGCTCCTGATGTTCATGGCTTCGATCGAGCTGCCGCGGGCGTTCACCACCGCCCGCCGGGCCTCGCTCGCGGCGACGACCATGGCCGACCTGATCTCGCGGGACGACGTGACCGACGTCGCCGAGGTCTACGCCGCCGCCCAGGCGGTCACGAGCCCCTACGACCTCGCCCGCGCCGGGATCGTGCTCACCGCGGGGGGCGTCTACCTCGACGGGCTGACCCCCGTGGCGAAGGTCTGCTCCAGCGTCGCGCGCAACGACCCGCCCCGGTCGGCGGGCTCGACGATCGGACCAGCCCCGCCCGGCACCGCGAGCCCCGGGGACCGGCTGGTGATGGCGGAGATGCGCCTGCCCTACACCGCCGTGTTCAGCGTCTTCCCCGTCCTCAAGAACTGGACCTTCGTGGTGCGCAAGACCTGGCCGGTGCGGACCGGAAAGGCCTATCTCGGCCGCGAGGAGGTCGTGCTCCCCGGCGGGAAGCCCTGCGCGGTGTTCTGAACGGGGTTTTGCCGGCGCGGTCATCCCGCGTCGCCGAGCGTCGTGTCGCCGTGATGGTCGAGGCCGGTCCGAAGGAGATCGCCGCCGGGCGCGAACATCGCAGCCCGACGACGGTGCGGATGCGGCACGAACCGGCGACGAAGGCCGGTGTTCGAATGGGTCCGGAAGTCCACCGTGCTCCCTACCTGGCAAGAGGCAACCGGAACGGGTTCGGCGACTTGAATAGCCCGGGCGCGATGGCGCTCGCCAGGAGCGACGCCAGACATGCCCGGAACCGAGATCCGCCTTGCCCTCGATGCGATCCCGATGGGGGGCATGACGGAGGGGGCGGCCGGGGACGAGAAGGCGCTGTTCGTGCGCGACGCCTCCGGCGTGCGGGCGTTCCAGGCCAAGTGCCCCCACCTCGGTGCGCCGCTGGCCAAGGGCGAGATCTGCGGCGGGCGCCTCTACTGCCCCTGGCACAAGGCCGCCTTCGCGCTGGCCGACGGCACCCTCGAAGAGCCGCCCGCCCTCGATTCCCTGACGCGCTACCCCGTCCGCATCGAGGGTTGCGAGGCCGTCGCCACCCTCACGCCGGAGCCGGCGCCGCGCAAGAGCGTGGCCGCGACCGTGGAGAGCGTGCTCGTCGTCGGCTCGGGCGCCGCAGCCATCGCTTGCGCGAAGACCCTGCGCCGCGAAGGCTATGCAGGCCGCATCACCCTGGTCGGCCGGGAGGCGCACCCGCCCTACGACCGGACCAAGCTTTCCAAGCAGTTCCTGGCCAAGCCGACCCCGCCGGACAAGGTGCTGATCGAGCCCGACTTCGCGCAGAGCAATCAGGTCGAGCGCGTCACCGAAGAGGTCGTCAAGGTCGATCCCGCCCGGCGCGACGTGACGCTGAAGGACGGCCGGACGCTCACGGCCGACGCGATCCTCGTCGCCACCGGAAGCCGGGCGGTGATGCCGGACTTCCCCGGCCACGACCTCGACGGGGTCTTCACCCTGCGCAGCCTGGACGACGCGGTGCGCGTCAGCGAGGCGGCGGGCGCGGCCAAGACGGTCGTCGTGGTCGGCGCCGGCTTCATCGGCATGGAGGCCGCCGCGTTCCTTACCAAGCGCGGGTTGTCCGTCACGGTTCTAGCCCGCGAGGCGGTTCCCTTCGCCGAGCGCTTCGGCGAGGCGGTGGGCGCGGCGCTGAAGCGGTACCATGCCGGCAACGGCGTCACCTTCGAGACCGGCTCCGTCGCCAGGATCGCCGGCAGCGGCCGCGTCGAAGCGGTCGAGACGGAGGACGGACGGCGCCTTCCGGCCGACATCGTCCTCGTCGGCGCCGGCGCCAAGCCGGAAACCGACATGGTCGCCGGCATCGAGGCCGAAGAGGGCGGCGGGCTCAAGGTCGGCGGCGATCTCAAGCTCGCGGACGGCGTCTGGATCGCGGGCGACATCGCCGCCTTCCCGGAGATGGCGAGCGGCGAGACCGCGCGGATCGAGCATTGGCGCCTGGCGCAGCAGCACGGCACGCACGTGGCCCACGCCATCCTCGGCCGGGGCGGCGCGTTCGCGGGCGCGCCGTTCTTCTGGAGCAACCAGGGCGACAAGCGGCTCGATTATGGCGGCTACGCCAAAGCGTTCGACCGGGTCGTCCTGCAGGGCGACGCCGCCGCCCTCGACTTCATCGCCTATTACGTCACGGGCGACCGGGTGACCGCCGCCTGCAGCATCGGTCGCAACGGCGCCTTCACCGCGTTCCTGCACCTGCTCGGCCTCGGGCGTCTGCCCTCGGCGGCCGAGATCGAGGCTGGGGCGGATCTGCCCGCGCTCGCGAAAGAGGCTGCCTAGGATCTGCCTGGCGATCCATCGAGGACGGCGGCGGCAGTGGGCTTGAGCTGCCGCCGCGTCGGTTCCCCGGCGGGCGGCCGCTCGGGCCGGCGAGCCAAGCGGCCCGACGCAGAAGGCCAAAGCCTCGGGAGCGTCGTCGCAAAGCATCCGGCAAGGTGAGGCCCCGGCGGCCGAAGATGCGGGCGTGGTCCTGTTACACTTTTCGACAAATTCGGCGCAAAACCAAGGAAACCGCCCCGCAGGGATCGCTGTTCTTAGGCCATCGCAGCAGAGGAGATGCCAATGCGACTGAAACTTGCTGGCGCAGCCATCCTTGCCCACGGTACGATTGCAGCAACAGCTGGCGCCGCCGAGGCGCGCGACGGGTGCGGACCCGGAGGCCATCGCGGTTATTACGGGTATTGCCGTCCCAACGTCGTCTACCGGCCCATCGTCGTGCGCCCAGTCGTCTACGGCTACCGCCGCGTCGGCTGGTACGGCCCGCGGTGGCACCGCTGGGGTGGCTACCGCCACGTCGGCTGGCACCACCGCTGGTAGGGTGGCGCCGGCATGAAACGGGGCGTCCGGCTCGCGCCGGGTGCCCCATTCGAGCATCAGCCTGCATGCGTCGCCCGGCGACCAGCACCCGGAATGTTGCCGGGCGATGGACGCGACCCGCGCAACGCCCCTCGCTCACCCCGGCCCCGATCCCGAACGGCCGGCCGCCCTTGGCGGGTCGTCAAGGATAGCGCACCGGCGGCGGGGAATCGGGCAGAGGGATGAACTCGGAATCGCCAGGCACGGTGTCGAAGCGCGCGCGGCGCCAGTCTTCCTTGGCCTGCTCGATCCGCTCGGGCCGCGAGGACACGAAGTTCCACCAGAGATGGCGCGGCCCATCCATCGGCTCGCCGCCGAGCACCATGAAGCGGGCGGCTTCCGTCGCGCGGACGCTGATCCGGTCGCCGGGTCGGAAGACCAGGAGCTGGCCCGGACCGAAGGTGTCGCCGGCGATCTCGATCACGCCCGACACCGTGTAGATCGCCCGCTCGTCGTAGGTCGGGTCCAGCGGCAGCGTCGCCCCGGCCTCCAGCGCCGCGTCCGCGTAGACCATCGGGCTCGAGGTCCGCACCGGCGACGCGGCCCCGAACGCCTCGCCGGCGATGACGCGGACCGTCTTGCCCTCGCCGGTCAGCGTCGGCAGGGCTGCGGCGTCGTAATGCTCGAAGGCGGGGGCGCATTCCTCGTCCTTGGCGCTCAGGGCGACCCAGGCCTGGATGCCGAACAGGTTCGAGCCGGATTGCCGCAGGTCGGCCCCCGTCCGCTCGGAATGGGTGATCCCGCGGCCGGCCGTCATCCAGTTGAGCTCGCCAGGGCGGATCGGCAGTTCGGTGCCGAGGCTGTCCCGGTGCATGATCTCGCCGTCGAAGAGATAGGTGACGGTCGACAGGCCGATATGCGGGTGCGGTCGCACGTCCATGCCCTTGCCGAGCAGGAATTCGGACGGGCCCATCTGGTCGAAGAACACGAAGGGGCCGACCATCCGGCACTCCGCCGACGGCAAGGCCCGCCGCACCGCGAACGAACCGAGGTCGCGCGAGCGCGGGACGATCAGCGTCTTGATCGCGTCGCAGGTGAAACGATCCCCGGGGATCGGGTCTTCCGCACCGTGCCAGCTCATGATGGATCCCTCCTTCGCGCGATCGTTCGAAGACCGGCGCCTTCGACCCTGGCGTTATGCGGCTTGCCAGCCAGGTCGGAAAGCGAAACGATGGAAACCCATCGTTTCCGGAACTAGATGCATGCGCTTGCCCGATTTCGAGGCCTGGGCGATCTTCGCCAAGGTCGTGGAGGCCGGCTCCTTCGGCCGCGCCGCCTCCGAACTCGGGTTGTCGAACGCGACGGTGTCGAAGGCGGTGAGCCGGCTGGAGGCCCGCATCGGCGCCCGCCTGTTCCATCGCACCTCGCGCAAGCTCGCGCTGACGGAGGCGGGACGGGCGGCCAAGGACGGCGCCGCGCGCATCCTCGCCGAGGGAGAGGCCGCCGAGGCGGAGGCCCTGGCCGGCGCCTCCGAGCCTCGGGGCCTGGTTCGCCTCGCGGTGCCGATGTCGTTCGGCCTGCTCCACGTCACGCCGCGGCTCCCGGACTTCCTCGCCCGGTACCCGGCCGTCTCGATCGACCTGCACCTGAGCGACGAGGTGGTCGACCTGATCGGCGGCGGGTTCGACATCGGATTGCGCATCGCCGCGCTGCCGGATTCCTCGCTGCGCGCCCGCAAGCTCTGCGCCGTCCGCCGCTCGCTCGTGGCGACGCCGGGCTACCTGGAGCGGCACGGCCACCCCGAACACCCGGACGACCTCGTCCGGCATGCCTGCCTCGGCTACGCCTACCTGCCGGCCTCCGACCGCTGGCGGTTCACGGACCCGACGGGGACCGAAGCGTCGATCGTGCCGAAGGGGCCGATGCGGGCCAACAACGCGGAGGCCCTGGCGCCGGCCCTGCGCGCCGGCCTCGGCCTGGCGGTGCAGCCGGACTTCATGATCTGGGACGACCTCAAGGCCGGCACCCTGGAGCGCGTGCTGCCCGATTGGGCCCTGCCGCCGATCGCCCTGCACCTCGTCATGCCGCCGGGCGAGTTGCGGCCCGCTCGCGTGACGGTGCTGATCGCCTACCTCGCCCAGGTGCTCTCCACGGCTCCGTGGGCGAGCGCCGACCATCCTTGAGACGCCCGACACCGGACACGCAGGATCGCGGGTGGAGCGGGCTCGGGCATCTTGCCGGCCGGGCACCTTGTCCGGCGGGGCGGCGTGACCGATGCTGCGCCGCACCAGGGCGCGCGGGAGTTGACGACATGGAGACGATCGGCCGGGACCTGAGCGAGATGCAGCGCATCCCCCTCGCGGCGTCGCACATCGCCGCGCTCCAGGCTGCCGGCGTCGAGCGGCGTTACCCGGCCGGCACCTTCCTCGTGCGCGCCGGCGAACGGGCCGACCGCTTCGTCTACGTCGAGGCGGGCGAGATCGAGGTGGTGAACCCCTTCACCGGTGCGCGGCACCTGCCCTCGACCCTCGGGCCGACGCAGTTCATGGGCGAGATCGCGTTCCTGAACGGCGGGAACTGGTCGATGCCGATGCGGGCGGTCCAGGACACCACCGTGATCGAGGTGCCGCGGCGGGAGATGCTGCGGCTGATGTCCGAGATCCCCGAGATGTCGGACATCGTCATCACGGTGCTCTCGGCGCGGCGGCGGCGGCAGCTCGACACCCATGACGGCACCCTGGTGCTGATCGGCGAGGACGACGACCGGGCGGTTCGGCGGATCGCCGAGTTCGCGAGCCGCAACCGCCTCCCCTACCGATCCTACGCCCTCGGTAGCCCGGAGGCCGAGGCCGTCGCGGAAAGCTGCGCGACGCGCGCGGACCGGCCGGCGGTGATCTTCGGGCGCGACGTGGTCGTGACGGAGCCGACGCCGGACAAGGTCGCCGACCTGCTCGGCCTCAACTACGACCTGATCGACGACGAGGCCTTCGACGTGATCGTCGTCGGCGGCGGCCCGGCCGGCGTGGCGGCGGGTGTCTACGCGGGCGCGGAAGGGCTTCGCGCCCTGGTGGTCGAGGATGTCGCGGTCGGCGGCCAGGCCGGCACGTCGAGCCGCATCGAGAACTACATGGGCTTCCCGACCGGGATCTCCGGTGCCGACCTGGTCTGGCGCGGCGAGGTCCAGGCGATGAAGTTCGGGACGCGGTTCGCCATGCCGCGACGGGTGGCCAAGCTCGAGCGGCTCGAAGACGGCGATTTCTGCGCGACCTTCGAGAACGGGCAGCGCGTCCGCGGGCGCGCCGTCGTCGTCGCGACCGGCGTCCAATACCGGCGCCTGCCGATCGACCGGCTCGAAGCGTTCGAGGGCGCGGGCGTCTACTACGCGGCGACCGACATCGAGGCGCGCTACTGCCGCAACGCCGAGACCGTCGTCATCGGCGGCGGCAACTCCGCGGGACAGGCGGCGATGTTCCTCAGCCGCTCGGCCCGGCACGTCCGCCTCGTGGTGCGCGCGCAATCGCTGGCGGCCTCGATGTCCCAATACCTGTCCAGCCGCCTGGAGGCGGACCCGGCGATCACGATCGAGTACGGCACCGAAGTCAGCGCCCTGCACGGCGACGACCGGCTCGACGCGGTGAGCGTCCGAAACGTGGCGGACGGGACGGTGCGCCTGGTCGTGACCTGCGCCGTGTTCGTCATGGTGGGGGCGGCGCCCAACACGCGCTGGCTCTCGGGCCTCATCGCCCTCGACGACCACGGCTTCGTGCTGACCGGAGAGGCGGTCGGCGCGAACTCGCCGTATGCCACGTCACACGCGGGCATCTTCGCGGTGGGCGACGTCCGCGCCGGCTCGGTCAAGCGCGTCGCCTCGTCCGTGGGCGAAGGATCGGTCGTCATCTCGAAGGTCTGGGACTACGTCCGGCGTTGAGTCGCCCGCGCGCTCAAAGTCGTCGGTGAAGAGCCGCCTGCAACGCGACCGGACGCCGAGGTCCTTCACCCGCCAATTCGATATGGTTTTTGTGCCCGGGACCGACATGTCGGCTCATCGAGCGCAGCGAGAAGGCCGTCCGGACGACGACTGGAAGCCGTTTGGGCCGATCCAGAGCGCGCGGGCGGGTGCGAAAGCACCGACCTCGCGATCGATGTCCGGGGGGCAGGCCACCTGGCGTTCGTCTCGTTTCCCGAACCGTTTCATCGATTGCGTATGAAGAGGTTGGGACGCAAGCATGCGGCAGGGCGCAAATGCCGATACCGATCAGGCCGGATGGGTCAGGGCGCCGACGTTGCGATAGAGCATGTATCCCGCCACCACGAAGATGACCCCGGCGAAGATCCGGTTGAGCAGCCCCTTGTACGCGGCCAGCCGGCCGGCCAGCCGCATTCCCAAGAAACCACCGGCGAGGCCCCCGGCGATGAACTCGGCGGCCACGATCCAGTCCACGAGTCCGGACAGCGCATAGTTCGCCGCCGTGGCCAGCCCGAAGGCGCCAACCGCCAAAAGCGAGGTGCCGACCGCGTTGATCAGCGGCATCCCCGTCGCGAAGACGAGGCCGGGCACGATGAGGAAGCCTCCGCCGATCCCGAAGAAGCCCGAAAGGATTCCGACCGTGAACGCCACGGCGAGCACCTTCGCCGTCGGCATCGGCCCGCATCCCTCGGCCGGCGCGCTATCCAGGGCTGGACCGCCGTTTCGCCCGGAGCGAAGCATATGGATGCCGACAACGACCATCAGGATGGCGAACAGGAACAGGAGTCGCTGACCGTCCACGGCCTTGCCGAGGGTCGACCCGACCAGGGCCCCGAGGACGCCCACGAGAGCGAAGACAATGGCGCACCGCCAGCGCACGTTGCCCGCGCGTGCATGACCACCGAACGTCAGCGTGGCATTGGCTGCGACCGCCAGCGCCCCCGTGCCGAGGGCGAGGTGGGGCTGGGACATGCCGACGACGTAGAGGAGAAGGGGAGTGGCGAGGATCGAGCCGCCGCCCCCGATCAGGCCGAGGGTGAAGCCGACGCCGGCACCTGACAGGAGGGCAGGCAGCGCGGTCATGGCGTGGTCGCTCCGTGAGCCACGCCGGAGCCCCGGATCGCGGTCAGGCGGTGAAGAAGCATTCCGCCGAGCATCGCGGCCACGAAGATCGCCACGTCGGGCAGCCCGAGGACGAGGGCCGCAAGCGCGGGTCCGGGGCATAGGCCGGCGAGACCCCAGCCGATGCCGAACAGGGCGGCGCCACCGAGGAACTTCGGATCGAGGCGGCGGCCGGCGGGAACCTCGAACCGGTCCGCCAGAAAGGGACGGGTCATTCCGCGTCTCAGCCCATAGCCAAGCGCCGAGACGGCTACCGCGCCTGTGAGCACGAACGCCAGGGTCGGGTCGAAGGCGTCGGCGACGTCGAGGAAACCGAGCACGCGGGCGGGGTCCATCATGCCGGACAGGGCGAGGCCAAATCCGAACAGCAGCCCGGCGACGAGCGCCGCCACGATGCGGGAAGCGTTCATCGGGACAGGCCCCCGTGCCGCACCAGGAACACGGTCGCCATCGCGAACGCCATGAATGTCGCCACGGCTGCGAGGGAGCGGGGCGATAGGCGAGCGAGGCCGCAGACCCCGTGGCCACTGGTGCAGCCGGAGCCGAGCCGGGTGCCGTAGCCGACGAGAAGGCCGCCGAGGATCAACATCGGCCACGGTGCGTCGATGCGGACCGCCGGCCATTGCCCGGCGACGCCACGGTAAAGCATTGGGCCGAGCAGCAATCCGACGAGGAACGCGATCCGCCAGGCGGCGTCGCCGTCCCAGCGACCGAGGAGACGGCCGGCGATGCCGCTGATGCCCGCGATCCGTCCGTTTGCGAGGAGGAGCAGGGCCGCCGAGGCGCCGATGAGGGCGCCCCCGGCAAGCGGTGTGAGGACGAAGCTCAGGCCTCGTCCCCCACGCGCCCGAACACCGCCGCCTGGCCCAGCGTGCGGGCGCGGACCTCGACAGTGCGCGGCGGGACGCGGCGGATCGGGCGCGAGGAGACGAGGATGTCTTCCATGGCCGACAGCAGCGCGAGCATGCGCGGGTCCGTCAGTCGATAGTACACCACCTTGTGATCCCGCCGGGTGGAGACAACCTCCGCCTCGCGTAGGGCGCCGAGTTGCTGCGAGAGCGTCGGTTGGCGGATGCCGAGCTCATGCTCGATCTGGGATACCGCGTGCTCCCCCTTAGCCAAGAAGAACAGAATGCGGAGGCGGTTCGGGTTCGCCACCACCTTGAGAAAGTCGGCGACCATTGTCGCCGTCTCCTCGGAGAGGTCCGGCGCCTTGGTCGGCTCGCTGCTCACCAGGCGGCTCCTTCGAGGGTATCAAGGGGGACCTTGAGGTAGCGTCGGCCATTCTCTTCGGGCTCCGGAAGGCGGCCGCCCCGGATGTTGACCTGAAGCGCGTGCAGGATGAGCTTGGGCATCGGCAAGGCGGCGTCGCGGGCGTTCCGTAGGTCGACGAACTCGGCTTCGCTCCTCGCCGCGACCATGTGGATGTTGTGGGCGCGCTGCTCTGCGACGGTGCTCTCCCAGGCCGCCATGCGGCCATTCGGCTCGTAGTCGTGGCCGGTGAAGACCCGGGTGTCGGCCGGCAGGGCGAGGATCGCCTGGATCGAGCGCCACAGCATGGCGGCATCTCCGCCGGGGAAATCGCAACGCGCCGTGCCGGAATCCGGCATGAACAGCGTATCGTGAACGAAGGCGGCGTCGCCGATCACGTAGCTCACCGACGCCATCGTGTGGCCCGGCGAGAACATCACCCGCGCATCGACCTCACCGACGCGGAACGTCTCCCCGCTGGCGAACAACCGGTCCCACTGCGATCCGTCAACGGGAAAGGCGGAGGGTAGGTTGTAGAGCCCCTTCCACAGCCGCTGGACGTCGACGACGCGCTCGCCGATGGCGGTCGGCGCTCCGGTCCGCGCCTTCAGGTAGGGGGCCGCGGAAAAGTGGTCCGCATGGTGATGGGTGTCGAGGATCCACTCGACCGTCAGGCCGTTGGCGCGCACATGTTCGAGGATCGCATCCGCCGAACGCGTCGCGGTCGCACCGGACTTCTCGTCGTAATCCAGGACCGGATCGACGATGGCGCAGCGGCGCGTCGTCGGGCAGGCCACGACGTATTGGATGCTGCCGGTTCGCCTTTCGTGGAAGCCCTCGACGATGGGGTGTTGGCTGGCGCCGGTCATGGTCAAAGTCTCCCCAGGCGGTAGTACCAATCGGCGCCCTGGCCCGTGTCCTGGGCGGGGGCGGCGATCTCGTCGAACGTGAGGGGCGGCGTCGCCAGCACCGGCTCGCCCGGATGCCATCCCTCCGGCGTCGAGACCTCGGACGCGTCGGTGGCCTGCAGGGCGGAGACGAGGCGCACGATCTCCTCGACGCTGCGTCCCACGGTCATCGGGTAGGCGAGGGTCGCGCGGACGGTCCCTTCCGGATCGATCACGAAGGTGGTGCGCACGGTGGCGCTGGACGTCGCGCGAGCCGGCAGCATGCCGTAGGCGCGGGCGATGCCCATGGCCGGGTCCTCGATGATCGGGAACGGCACCCGAACGCCGAAGCGCTGCTCGATGCTGTGCTTCCAGGCGAGGTGCGACGAGAGACTATCGACTGAGAGGGCTAGGAGGTCGCAGTCGAGGCCCTGGAAGCGCTCATAGGCTTTGGCGAACGCGACGAACTCGCTGGTGCAGACCGGTGTGAAATCGGCCGGATGGGAGAACAGCACGAGCCATCGGCCGCGATACGCGTCGAGGCTTCGCTCACCCATCGTCGTGCGGGCCCGGAACGCCGGCGACTTATCGCCGATGAGTGGCGGGCATCCCGGTCGCTCGGCCACCACCGGCATATCATTATCGCTAGTCATGAAGTGACATCCGTCTCAGGCGTCCTGCGCCTCCTCAGAATTGCACTGTGTTCTCCCTTGCGTCGAAAGTCAATATGTATTTTTTGGATGTAAGGATATCAATATATATATCAGTATAGCGAAATCTCGACGAGGGGCCTGATCATGGACGTGAAGCGGATCGATCAGGGCCTGTCGGTGACAGGTCAGCTACGACCGACCGACGTTTCGGAGGCCGCACGGCTCGGGTTCAGGTCGATCATCTGCAACCGTCCCGACGGCGAGGGCGCCGACCAACCAGGCTTCGCCGAGATTGAGCGGGCGGCGACGGAGGCGGGTCTCGATACGCGCTACCTTCCGGTGGTCTCGGGAGCCGTGACCGATGCGGACGCCGAGGCTTTCGGCGTTACGCTACGGGCGCTGCCCGGACCCGTTCTCGCCTATTGCGGTACCGGCACGCGATCCACCACGCTCTGGTCCCTGAATGAGGGGCGTCGCGGGCGCCCCCTGTCCGCCATCCTCTCGACGGCAAAGGCCGCGGGATACGACATGAACGGCGGCGTCCAGCGCATTGCCTCCGGGGGGTGCGTCCCGACCGACGGCGCAGAAGCGAGCCACACCGTCGTGATCGTCGGTGGCGGAGCCGGCGGCATCGCCGTCGCAGCGAGTCTGAGGTCGCGCAAGCCCGACCTCGACATCGCCATCATCGAGCCGGCCGACGTGCACTACTACCAGCCGGGCTGGACCATGGTCGGCGGCGGCGTCTTCGAGCCGGCGACGACGGCGCGCACGATGGCCTCGCTCATCCCCGACGGGGTCCGCTGGATCAAGGCGGCGGTGGCGGCCTTCGAGCCGGAGAGGAAGGCCGTCATCCTGGAGGGCTGTCGGGTCGTCACCTACGACCGCCTGATCGTCGCGTCCGGCCTGACCCTGAACTGGAGAGGCATCGAGGGACTGAGCGAGACCCTCGGGCGCAACGGGGTCACCTCGAACTACCGGTACGACCTCGCACCCTATACCTGGGAGCTGGTCCAGGGCCTGTGGCCTGCCTCCTGAAAAGTGGTCCTCCCTGAGGTATGGCTTCAAGCCATGTGGAGGATATTTTCATGGGACGGAAGAAGCATACGGCTGAAGAGATCGTCGCCAAGCTGCGTCAGGTCGATGTCTT